>DATIVM010000179.1:0-3245 GCA_035465975.1 Usitatibacter sp. | reverse complement strand
TCGCGAGCGAGGCGCCGTACTCGTCGCGGCAGTCCGGCGCGTACCTGCAGGCGATCTACCAGTTCATGCCGCTCTGGCGCGTGGGGCTGCGCTACGACTGGCTCGATGCCGGCAGCGTCGACTTCGGCGCGAACGCGGCGTTCCTCGCGCCGACCCCCTTCCATCCGCAGCGCACCACCGCGATGGTCGACTGGAGCCCGTCGGAGTTCAGCCGCGTGCGCATCCAGCTCGGCCAGGCGCGGCTCGCGCCGGGCTTCACCGACAACGAGCTCTTCGTGCAGTACATCCTCAGCCTCGGCGCGCACGGCGCGCACATCTTCTAGGGAGCCGCGATGCGATCGATCTTCCGTTTCCTCCTTCTCGCCTGGCTCGGGGCGGCCGGCGCCGCGCACGCGGCGCTCAACATCTTCGCCACGGTGCCGGAGTGGGCCGCGCTCTCGCAGGAGCTGGGCGGCGACAAGGTGCGCGTGTACACGGCCACCAGCCCGCTGCAGGATCCGCACCACGTGCAGGCGAAGCCGAGCCTCATCGCCCGCGCGCGCACCGCGGACCTCGTCGTCGCGACCGGCGCCGAGCTCGAGGTGGGATGGCTTCCGCTCGTGCTGCAGCAGGCGGGCAACGACAAGGTGCAGCCCGGAAGCCCCGGCTACTTCGAGGCGACGAGCGTGGTGTCTTTGCTCGGCAAGCCGACCCGGCTCGACCGCGCCGAGGGCGACGTGCACCCGCAGGGCGATCCGCACATCCAGGGCGATCCGCGCAACATCGCGAAGGTGGCGGGCGCCCTGGAGCAGCGGCTCGAGCAGCTCGATCCCGGCGACGCCGCCTACTTCCGCGCGCGCTACCGGGATTTCTCCACGCGCTGGGCGGCCGCGATCGCGAAGTGGCAGCAGGCCGCGGCGACGTTGAAGGGCGCCCCGGTCGTGGTGCAGCACAAGGGCTTCACCTACCTGGAGGCGTGGCTCGGCCTCAAGGAAGTGGCCGCGCTCGAGCCCAAGCCCGGCATGGAACCGACCACCTCGCACCTCGCCGAGATCCTCTCGATCCTGCAGCGCGAGCCGGCGAGGATGGTCCTCCTCGCGGCCTACCAGAGCGACCAGCCTTCGCAATGGCTCGCGCAGCGCACCAAGATCCACGTGGTCGAGTTGCCGTTCACGGTGGGCGGGACGGACGGGGCGAAGGACCTGTTCTCGTTCTACGAGGACACCATCCAGCGGCTGCTGAAGGGGGCGTCATGAGCGCCCTCGATCTGTCGATCCTGCTGCCCGCGCTCGCGGCCGGCCTCCTCGTGACGGCGACGCACGTGCCGCTCGGCATGCAGGTGCTCGCGCGCGGCATCGTGTTCATCGACCTCGCGATCGCGCAGATCGCCGGCTGCGGCGTGATCGTCGCCGACCGCCTCGGCTTCGAGGCGCAGGGCATCGCGGTGCAGGTGGCGGCGTTCGCGGCGGCGCTCGGCGGGGCGCTGCTGCTCACGTGGACCGAGAAGGCGTGGCCCGACGTGCAGGAGGCGCTCATCGGCGTGGTGTTCGCGCTCGGCGCCACCGCGAGCCTGCTCCTGCTCGCCAGCAACCCGCACGGCAGCGAGCACCTGCGCGACCTCCTCGTGGGGCAGATCCTGTGGGCGGAGCCCTCGCGCCTCGCGTGGACCGCGCTCGTCTACGCCGCGGTGCTCGCCGCGTGGTTCGGCCTGCGCGAGCGCATCGGGCGCGCCGGCTTCTACGTGCTCTTCGCGCTCACCGTCACCGTTTCGGTGCAGCTCGTCGGGCTCTACCTCGTGTTCGCGACGCTCATCGTGCCGCCGCTCGCCACGCGCCGGATGGCTCGCGGCCGGCTCGCGGCCTCGTGGGGCCTCGGGGTCGCCGGGTACGCCGCGGGACTCCTGCTCTCGACGGCGTTCGACCTGCCGACCGGCGCGGTGATCGTGTGGACGCTCGCCGCGGCGGCGCTCGCCTGGTATCCGTTCACGCGGGCGGCGCGTCGATCCCCCGCGGCCGCGACGGCGCCACCGATCCCTGGACGGTGAAGGCGTTCTTCGGCTTTTGCTTCTAGGACCACTCGGCGGTCGCATCCATGGTGATCGCGCCCTCGGCATCGCGCGTCCACAGGCGTGCCGAGCGCCGGGCCTCGTCGGGCAGGCCGCAGGTCGCGAAGGGTGCGGTGTCGAAGAGCGGGCGCATCGCGCGGAACGTGTAGCGCCGGAGCGCGGCCTGCGGGCGGCTGCGGCGAAGCAGGTCCACGAGCAGCGTCGCGATGAGCGGCCCGTGCACGACCAGGCCCGGATAGCCTTCGACGCCCGTCACGTAGGGATGGTCGTAGTGGATGCGGTGCCCGTTGAACGTCACCGCCGAGTAGCGGAAGAGCAGCACGGGATCGGGACGGATCTCGCGGCGCCACGCTTCTCCCGTGGGGGCCGGAACCGGCGCCGCGCCCGCTCCGCCCTCGCCGCGATAGACGATGTCGTGCTCGTCGGAGAGGACGAGGCCGCCGGCATCGGCGATCTCGTGGCGCACGGTCACGAACACGAGCGTGCCGCTGCGTCCCTCCTTCACCGCGACGTCCTTGATGGTCGAGGTGCGCGTCGCCTCCGCGCCCACGACGAGCGGCCGCGCGAACTCGAGGCGGCTCCCGGCCCACATGCGGCGGGGAAGCGGCACGGGAGGGAGGAAGCCGCCGCGCCGCGCGTGGCCGTCGGGGCCGAGCTCCGACTGGCGATCGGTGGGAAGGAAATAGAGCCAGTGCGCGAGCGGGGGGATCGCCCCGCCCGGCTTGGGCTCCGGATCGTCGCGATCGAGGAGCGCCGCGAGCTCGCGCAGCGGCGCCGCGGCGATCGTGTCGCGGCGCGTCTCGGTGCGGCCGACCCAGCGCGAGAGGTCGCCGAGCTCCGCGGGGCCGCTCACGGCGCGGGCTCCCACGATCCGCCGAGCGCGCGGATCAGCGCGACGCTCGCCGCGAGCCGGCGCTCGAGCACGTTCACGTTCGACCGTTCTTCCGACAGCTGGCTCGCCTGCACCACGGCGACGTTCAGGTAGCTCACGGTTCCCGCCTTGTACTGGTTGAGGATGAGGGCGACGCTCTCGCGCGCCGCGCGCGCCGCCTCCTGCTGCACGGCCGCTTCCTCCGCGAGCCAGTGCAACGCGGCGAGGTCGTCCTCGACTTCCTGGAAGGCCGTGAGCGAGGTCTGGCGGTAGCTCGCGACGGACTCATCATAATCCGCGCGCGCCGAGGCGACGTCGGCGGAGCGTGCG
>DATIVM010000178.1:0-2596 GCA_035465975.1 Usitatibacter sp. | reverse complement strand
CGATCTTGTCCTCCACGCACACGCCGCAGGCGAAGGCCGCGGGCGCGGCGGCGAGCGCGATGAGCACGGCGAGCGAACGCGAGCCCATCCTCATTTCCGCTCCTTCGTAGCCGGCGCGGACGCAGAATCCGCGCGCGGCATCGGCGGATTCGTCGGCGTCGCGGAGAACGTCTGCGAGGGCGGCCTCGCCGCATCCGCGGGCGCCGGCTGCGGCTGCTCGCGGCCGTGCACGTGGATGTTGGCGTCGGCCCACTGGAAGTACGAGATCACCTGCCGGATGCCCTCGGGCGTCATGTTCTGGTTCGGCATCGGCACCTTGTATTTCCCGAGCAGCTTCTTCGCGTCCGGGTCGGTCTTCAGCATCTGGTCGGGATTCTCCAGCCAGCGCGTGAGCCACTGGACGTTCTGGCGCTTCGTGACGCCGTAGAGGTCGGGCCCGAGCTTGTCGCCGCCGCCGATCGAGTGGCAGGCGAGGCAGCGGTTCTCGAAGGTGAGCTTGCCCTGCACCGCGAGCGGATCGGTGGGCGTGGCGGTGGCGGGGATGTTGTGGTGCTCGAATCCCGGCTCGCCCTTGCCGCCCGCGTCGATCACCCCCACCGCGCCCTGCGAGGCGTTCGCGAAGTGGTGGTCGACGAAGGTGTAGCCGCCCGCCTCGGGCACGACGAACTCCACGATCGCCGAGGACGAGGAGCCGAGCAGCACCGTCTGCATGCCGCGGAACTGGTTGTCCGGGTTGCCGTCGATCCACACCCGGTCGAAGATCGTGCCCACCACGTGGAAGCTCGACGTGTTCGAGGGCCCCACGTTCATCACGAAGAGCCGCACGCGCTCGCCGGGCTTCGCGGCGAGCGGATGGTCGACGTAGCGGTTGTACCGCCCGCCGAAGACCGTGTACGTCGGCGCCTTCGAGCGCACGCGCTCCGTGTCGAGCACGTAGAGCGGCACGCCGTCCACCTTGCGGTGCTCCGGATCGGGCGCGGTGTAGAACTCGCTCTGGATGACCGCGTACTCGCGCTGCACCTGGGTGGGATAACCCTCGCGCGGCTCGACGATGAACATGCCGTACATGCCCGAGGCGATGTGCTCGAGCACCATCGGCGTCCCGCAGTGGTACATGAACACGCCCGGGTAGTTGGGCGTGAACTCGAAGCTGATCGTCTGCCCCGGGGCGATGGAGCGGTACTTGTCGGTGGGCGAGACCATCGCCGCGTGGAAGTCCATCGAATGCATCATCGGCGCGGTGGAGAAGCTCACGCCCGGCATGTGCTCGTCGGACCGGTTGGTCATCGAGAACTTGATGCGGTCGCCGACGCGCGCGCGGATGATCGGGCCGGGCACCTGGTCGCCGAAGGTCCACGCGCTGTACTTCACGCCGGGCGCGAGGTCGATGACCTTGTGCGTGACGTCGATCTGGATCTCCTTCACCGCCTCCGGCGCGAGCGGCTTCACCTCGGGGCCGAGCGAGAGCGCGCTTCCCTTGGAGAAGGAGCCCGTATGGCGCACGTCCTCCACCTTCGCGGGGCCCGGGTTGAAGTCCATGTGCGCGGTGTCGTACTTGTCCTGCGATGTCGCGGGCGCCCGGTCGCCGTAATGGCACGCGGCGAGCGCGAGGACGGGAACGAGCGATCTTGCAAGGCGAAAGAGAAACTTGACCACGCTGCTACCTCCACGGTTCTTCGGATGTTGTTGTCGGTCGTGTCCCTGTGGCCGAGGTACGACTCAGGGCGTAGGCGAGCGTTCCCACGAAGACGAGGAGCGCCACGGCGTTGAGGATACCGCCTGCCTCGCGCAGGCGGAAAGCGCCGGGGCCGCCGGCGAGCCGCGCGACGAGCGATGCGTGGAGGAGCGCGAGCGGCACGTAGAAGAACGGCGTGTAGCGCATGCGCCGCCTCGTGACGACGGGCACCACCACCGGCGCGTGGGCGAGGATCATCGAGAAGACGAAGCCGAGGCCGAGCGAATGCAGCGCCGCGTCGCGCCACGCGGGGCTCACCGTGGACATCATGCCCCACGCGAACCCGCCCACCGCGAGCCACGCGTACCCGGCGAGGAGCGCGACCGCGGCGTAGCGCGAGAACCCCTCGGTGAGCACCGTGCGGCGCGCGAGGTCGAAGGCGGCGCACCACGCAGCGAGCGCGACGAGCCCGGCGCCGAACACGATGCCGCCCGCCTCGGGAAACAGGGTCTGCGAAAGGGCGCCCGCCAGCACGATCGCCACCGCCGCGTGGAAGAGGCGCGCGGCGATCGGCGGGCGCTGCATGAGGCGCGTCATCTCCAGGCGCTCGGCGGCGATGGTGAGCACCAGGAACGCGAACCACCACGCGGCGCAGGCGTTGGGCGCCGCGCCGGCGAGGTTGAGCGCGTTGCCCACCAGCCAGCAGGCGGAGGCGACCAGCAGCAGCACGATGTGCGTGAGCGGCTGGCGGCGCACGAGGTCGATGCCGACCGCGAGGAGGAACAGCGGCGCCACGAGTTCCACGACGAGGCCCGCCTCGCGCAAGCCGAGGAGGATCAGCACGGCACCGAGGCCCGCGGCGAGCGGCGACCCGTAGCCGAACGGCTTGCCGAGCGCGATCGCGCGCTCCAGCGAGATGAC
>DATIVM010000177.1:0-3445 GCA_035465975.1 Usitatibacter sp. | reverse complement strand
AGGGCTTCACGACCACCAGGATCACGATCGCGACGAGCAGCACCGTCGGCGCCTCGTTCACCCAGCGGTAGAAGACGTGGGAGCGGCGGTTGGCGTCGCGCGCGAAATCGCCGAGGAGCTTGCGCAGCCAGAAATGGTAGGCGACGAGCACCGCGACGAGCGTCATCTTGGCGTGCAGCCAGCCCCCGGCGAAGCCGTAGCCGAGCCAGAGCCAGAGGCCCGAGGCGACCGTGAGGATCATCGCGGGCAGCATGATCCCGCGGTAGAGCTTGCGCTCCATGACCTTGAAGCGTTCGTTGGAGGGCGCGTCGGTGGCCTGGGCGTGATAGACGAAGAGGCGCGGCAGGTAGAAAAGGCCCGCGAACCACGAGACGACGAAGATGATGTGGACGGCCTTGAGCCAGAGCATAGGTGTATCATTTTACGTGATGTTTTCCCGCCTCTCCGGAGCGGCCGCCGCGGCCGCGTTCCTCGTCGCCGCGGGCCTCGCCCACGCGGCGCCGCTCGTGCAGACACCGCATGTCGAAGCGCAGCTGGTGAGCGACAAGCTCTCCGCGCAGCCGGGCAAGCCCGTGCTCGTCGGTCTCAAGCTGCGCATGATTCCCGACTGGCACACCTACTGGAAGAACCCGGGCGATTCGGGGCTGCCCACGCGCATCCAGTGGGAGCTGCCGCCGGGGTGGAAGGCGGGACCCATCCAGTGGCCCTACCCGTCGCTGCTGCCGGTGGGCCCGCTCATGAACTACGGCTACGAGGACGACGTGGTGCTGCTCTCCGAGCTCACGCCGCCCGCCGACGCAAGACCGGGCACCGCGGACATCAAGGCCCACGCCGCGTGGCTCGTGTGCAAGGACATCTGCGTGCCGGAGAAGGGCGACCTCGATCTCGCGATGCCGGTCTCCGGCGCGCCGCCCAAGACCGACATCCGCTTCCTCGCGCACATCCAGCGCGCGCAGGAGATGCTGCCGGCGAAGCCCGCCGGATGGAAATCCGAGGCGGCGATCGTGGGCAAGTCGCTGGTCGTGCGCATCGCCGCGCCCGAGGGGAAGGCCGCGCCCGCCAAGGCCACGTTCTTTCCCGAGCGCGAGGAGCTCATCGTTCCCGCGGCGCCGGAGAAGGTGACGCGCGAGGGGAACGCGCTGCGCATCGAGATGACGCTCGCCGATCCGCCGCCCACGGGGCTCACGTCGGTGGAGGGCGTCGTCGTCGCGCCGTCGGGCTGGCCGGGCACCGACGAGCGGCGCGCGATCGAGGTCTCGGCGCCGATGGTCGCCGCGCTGCCGGCGGTCGCGGGCGCGATCGGCCCGCTCGCGCCGAACGACGGCGGCATCGGCGGAAGCCTCGTCGCCGCGCTCGCCTTCGCGTTCCTGGGCGGGCTCATCCTCAACCTCATGCCGTGCGTCTTCCCGGTGCTAGGCATCAAGGTGATGGGATTCGTGAAGCACGCGCACGGCTCGCCGCGAGCGATGCGCGTGCAGGGCGCGATGTTCGCGATCGGCGTGCTCGTCTCCTTCGCGGTGCTCGCGGGACTGCTCCTCGCGCTTCGTGCGGGCGGGGCGGAGCTCGGGTGGGGCTTCCAGCTCCAATCGCCCGCGGTGGTCGCCCTCCTCGCCTGCCTCTTCTTCGTGCTCGCGCTCAACCTCTCGGGGCTCTTCGAGTGGGGCGCGTTCGCGCAATCGATGACGTCGAACCTCAGCGCGCGCGGCCGCTACGCCGACGCGCTGCTCTCGGGCGTGCTCGCCTCGGTGGTCGCCACGCCGTGCACGGCGCCCTTCATGGGCGCGGCGGTCGGCTTCACGATGACGCAGGGCGCCGCCCTCGCGATCGCCGTGTTCCTCGCGCTCGGCGCGGGCATGGCCACGCCCGTCCTCCTGCTCGCGCTCTTCCCCGCGCTCCTCAAGCGGCTGCCGAAGCCCGGCGCGTGGATGCAGACCTTCAAGCAGGTGCTCGCCTTCCCGCTCTACGCGACCGCCGCATGGCTCGCGTGGGTGCTCGGCGCGCAGGCGGGGAACGACGCGGTGCTCGCGCTCCTGCTCGGGCTGGTCCTGATCGGCCTCGCCGCGTGGATGTACGGTCGCTGGGCGCACGCCGGCGCACGCTGGCAACCGGCGCTCGCGGTGGTGCTCGGCGCATCGGGGATCTTCGTCGCGTGGCCCGCCGCCGCCCCGCAGCGCAATGCGGCGAGCGCCGCGGCGCGTGCCGGCGAGGAATGGCCCGCGTGGTCGCCGGAGAAGGTGAGCCAGCTCCTCGCGCAGGGCCGTCCCGTGTTCGTGGATTTCACCGCCGCGTGGTGCGTCACCTGCCAGGTGAACAAGCGCGTCGCGCTGCGCGACGCCGCCGTGGAGAAGGCGTTCGCCGATCGCGGCGTCGCGCGCCTCACGGCCGACTGGACGCGCCAGGACCCGCGCATCACCGAGGCGCTCGCCGCGCTCGGCCGCAACGCCGTGCCCGTCTACGCGCTCTACACGCCGGGCTCGACGCAGCCGCGCCTCCTTCCCGAGCTGCTCACGCCCTCCATCGTGATGGCGGAGCTCGAGAAGCTTCCCGCGCCCGGCGCGACCGCCATCACCCAGCGCTGACTCAGCGCAGCAGCCGCCGGCGCAGGAGCCGCATGGAGACGGCGTATCCCGCGATCGCATAGGCGGCGAGCGCCGCGAGGTTGAGGAACGGCGCCGCGGGCCACTGGCCGAGCAGCAACGGCCGTCCCAGCTCGACGCCGTGCGTGAGCGGGAGCGCCTGCGCCAGCCCCTGCAGCCATCGCGGCATGTTCGCGACCGGATAGAAAACGCCCGAGAGCAACATCATCGGCATGAGCGCGAGCGTGAACCAGTACTGGAAGAAGTCGTAGGACTTCGCGAGCGCGACGACCACCAGGCCGAGACCCGAGAAGCACAGGCCGACGAGGAGCACGACCGGCAGGATCAGCGCCGCGGTCCACGAGTGCACCAGGCCCAGAGCGAGCGCGACGAGGAGCACCGCCATTCCCGGCAGCACGCTCTTCGTCGCGCCCCAGATCCATTCGGCGAACACGACGTCGTCGAGCGCGACCGGCGCGTTGAGGATGCCCTCCCAGGTGCGCTGGACGTGCATGCGGGTGAAGCCCGAGTAGAGCACCTCGAACGACGCGGACATCATGGTGGAATAGCACACCATGCCGCCGGCGAGGTAGGCGACGTAGCTCACGCCCTCGACCTGCGGCAGCATCGCGCCGAAGCCCACGCCGAAACCGGCGATGTAGAAGAGCGGCTCGACCACGTCGCCCAGCATCGATTCCGCGGCGAGCTTCCTCCACACCAGGTAATTCCGGCGCCAGACCGCGATCCACGCGGCCGAGATCGGCACGATCGCGCGTCTCATGCCGAATCCGGGAAGAAAGGCGCGGGAGCCACGGTCATTCCCGCAGCTCGCGCCCGGTGAGCTTGAGGAACACGTCCTCGAGGCTCGC
>DATIVM010000176.1:0-2070 GCA_035465975.1 Usitatibacter sp. | reverse complement strand
CATGCGCCACGATGCGCTCGCGGCGGCCGCGGAAATGGTGCTCGCCGTGGAGCGACGCTGCGCGGCGGGCGGCTCGCTCGTCGGGACCGTGGGACTCCTCGAGGTGAAGGACGGCACCGGCAACGTGATCCCGGGCGAGGTGCGCTTCACGGTGGACATCCGCGCGGGCGACGATGCGACGCGCGAGGCCGCGGAGGCGGACGTCTTCGCGGCGTGCGAGACGATCGCGGCGAGGCGCGGCGTGCGGCTCGAGCGCATGCGGACCCACCACGTCCATGCGGTTCCGTGCGCGTCCTGGCTGCAGGATGCGCTCGCGCGCGCCATCGAGGCGGCCGATGCGCCGCGGCCGGGCGGCACGGCGCGCCGGCTTGCGAGCGGCGCGGGACACGACGCCATGATCCTCGCCGAGGCGACCGACGTGGGCATGCTCTTCGTGCGATGCGGGGCGGGCGGCGTGAGCCACAATCCGGCGGAGATCGTGGAGGCCGGCGATGCGGGCGCCGCGGCCCAGGCGCTGCTCGCGTTCCTGCGCGCGCTCCGGCTGCCTCCCTAGCGCACCGCTTCTGCGAGCGCGGCGGCGCAATGCCGCGCGACGAGCTCCGCCTGCGCGGCGAGCGCCGCGGGAGCGGGGGTCCGCCCCTCGAGGACGGCAGCGGTCCAGCGTGCCGTGGCGTCCGCGTCGCGCGAAGGGAGCGCATAGTCCGCGTCGCCCGCCTCGATGCGCAGCTCCACCGGCACGGCGCCGCCGTGCACCGCCTCGATCGGCTGCGGGGCGCGCAGGCGCACGACGGGCTCGCCTTCCACGCCGCGCATGACGAGGCCGTTGCCGCCCTCGAGCACGAAGTAGGTGCGCATGCGCTCGAGGAAATCCGGATGCGTGACCGACACCAGCCGCCATACCGCCTGCGGCGCCGTGTCGCGCGGCAGCAGAAGCTTCGCGAGCGTGTGCGCGGTGTTCCTCACGCCCATGCGGCCGCGGGCGTCGATCAGGCGCGCGAGGGGCGCGGAGAGGAGCGCGAGGGGAACCGCGGCGATCCGGTGCTGCGCGAGCCGCCGCTCCGCCTCGGCGAGGCTCGCGACCGCCGGGTGGCCGAGCCGCTCCAGGATCTCGAAGCTGCCGACGCGGGACGCTTCCTGGTGCGCGCCGTGGACGAGGACCGGGACCCCGGCGCGGGCGACGAGGAGCGCGAGGAGCGGGACGAGGTTCGGGAGCTTGCGCGCGCCGTTGTAGCTCGCGACGAGCAGCGGGCGCGCGTCGCCCGCGGGGAGGCGCAGCGGCTGCATGTGCGGAGCGAGCGCTTGCATCATTCCCTCGATCTCTTCCACCGTCTCGCCCTTCATGCGGAGGGCCGCGAGGATCGCGCCCAGAGCGAGGTCTTCCACCTCCCCGGCGAAGATCGCGGCGAAGAGCTCGCGGGCCGCCTCGCCGCCCAGGTGGCGCGTCGAATGGGGGCCGCGGGCGATTTCCTTGAGGTAGGGGCGGGGATCGAAAGCCATGGCCCCATTCTCCCCCGACGGGCTTCCGGACACCGCGCTTTCATCAAAGACAGTGCGGAAAATTCGGCAGAGCGGCGGTCCGGGGCCCGTGGTATCTTGGCTCCGCAGGTTCCCGTAGGAGGCCCAGATGTCGAAAAAAGACAGGAAGAATCCCGGCACCCGCGACGGCGAGCTCTCGGATCAGCAGCTCGACGGCGTCTCGGGGGGGCAGGAGGTGCGCAAGATGGAGACCATCGTGGTCACCGCCAAGCGGCCCGCGGCGCAGCCGAAGGTGGTCAAGATGGAGACCATCGTGGTCACCGCGCAGCGCGAGAAGCCGGACCTCGCCGGCACGAAGCTCGCCTCCGTCGATCCCACCAAGCTGAACAAGTAGCGCCTCAGGCCGTCTGCCGCGCGAGCAGCGCGGCGAACGGCCCCTCGCGCGCCGCGAGCTCGCGGAACGTCCCCTGCTGGACGATCCGCCCGCGCTCCAGCACCACGATGCGGTCGGCCCCGCGCACGGTGTCCAGCCGGTGCGCGATCACCATGCGCGTGGCGCCGAGCGCCGCGATCGCCTCCAGCACCGCGGCTTGC
>DATIVM010000175.1:0-5955 GCA_035465975.1 Usitatibacter sp. | reverse complement strand
AAGTGAGCACTGCTTGATGCCTTCGCCTCGGACCCCCAAACAGCAGTCCTCGGCTTAAGCGCCCGCAGCACCCACCTCTATCGGCTGTAACTTGTTAAAGAGCGATGGCGGTCCCTTGCCGTGCGGAATGGAAGGGATGGTTGCGGGGGTAGGATTTGAACCTACGACCTTCGGGTTATGAGCCCGACGAGCTGCCAGACTGCTCCACCCCGCGCCAGGTCGGCAAACGTGACCGCCGAGACGAAAGATTATCGCAGAGCGGCCATCTGACGTCAACCCGCGCCATCGCCCGACCGGCTCAGGGGGCGCCCTCCGACGGCTCGTTTCCGCTCATCGGAAATGGGCCCCCCGGCCGGTCCTGAGCCCGCCCGCCCTCGTCCTGAGCGGCCTTTCAAGCGTGCAGGAGGCGCCCGCCGCCGAACGCCCAGTTCTCCCAGGCCGTCTCCTTGAAGCACACCATCACGTTCTCCGGGTCCAGGCCCGCGGCCGCGAGCCTCGCCATGAGCTCGCCCAGGAAGCGCCTCTTCACCTTCACGCTGCGGCCGACCGACCACAGGATCTCGAGCAGGACGAAGTCGCGGGTTCGCTCCGATTGCAGGTCCGGATAGCGCGCGTCGAAGCGGAAGTCGGCCGCATCCAGCTCGAGCACGCGCTGGAAGCGGTCGTCGGGCGGCACGCCGACCGCCACGAGCGCCGCGTGGACCGCGTCGAGCACCTCCGTCTTGAAGGCTTCGGTGCGGGGCCTCGCGACCGTGAGCGTCACGAGCGGCATGGCGTATCCCCGTCGTTCGCGCGCCGCACGCCGCGCGCAGCCCCGCCGCCGGAAATCGCCGCGAGCGCCGCCCGCCGGATGGCGAGATCGAGCGCGACCACCGCGCGCACCAGCCAATCCTCGGCGAACCGCAACCGCAAGCGGCGGGCCTCGTCCTCGTGAAACCGCATCCGAACGTAGTCGTCCATCGCGCGCCTCCCGCAAATGACCGTTGACCCGGTCAGGATAGGCGGCGAGAATGCATTCGAGAAACGAATTGTTGAAATATCATCCATTACGTTCTCTCATGAACCCGCCCAACCTCGAGATCGATCTCCTGCGCAGCTTCGCCGCCGTGGCGGACACCGGCAGCTTCACCGCGGCCGCCGAGCTCGTGGCGCGCACGCAATCGGCGGTGAGCCTGCAGATCAAGCGCCTGGAGGAGGTCGTGGGCCGCCGCGTCTTCGAGCGCACCAGCCGCTCGCTCGCCCTCACCCCCGCGGGCGAGACGCTGCTCGGCTACGCGCGGCGCATCCTCGAGCTCAACGACGAATCGGTGCGCCGCATCGCCGAACCCGCGGTCGCAGGGGTGATCCGGCTGGGAATCACCGAGTACTTCGTGCCCACGGAGCTGCCGCGCATCCTCGCGCGCTTCGCGGCGCTCTACCCGCGGGTGAGCCTCGAGGTCCGCATGGGCCTATCGAGCGAGCTGCGGCGCGCAATGGCGGCGAAGGAGCTCGACGCCGTGATCGTGCGCCTCGGTGCGGGCGAGCGCGCGAAGGCGATCTGGAGCGAGCCGCAGGTGTGGGTGGTGCGCGAGGGGCTCGAGCCCGCGCGCGGCGAGCCGGTGGCGCTCGCGTTGCTGCCTCCGCCGTGCGTGCTGCGGGAGCACGCCCTTTCGTCGCTCAAGCGCCTGCACCGGGCCTCGAAGGTCGCCTTCACGGGATCGAGCATGGCGAGCGTCCAGGCGGCGGTCGCCGCGGGCATCGGCGTGTCGATCCTGCCGCGATCGTCGTTGCTGCCCGGGATGCGGGTCCTCGCGCGTGCCGCCGGCTACCCCGATCCGGGCCGGCTGGACATCGGCGTGCTTCGTGGATCGCACGCGCCGCAGGAGATCGTGCGCGCTCTGGAGCGCGTGGCGCGCCAGTCGCTGGATGTGCTCTCGCTGAGCCGCTCCGCGGCGTGACTAGGCGGGCCGCCGCTCGAGCACCGCCTGCGCGAGGGTGCCGCTGTCGACATGCTCGAGCTCCCCGCCCACCGGCAGGCCGCGCGCGATGCGGCTCACCGCGAGGCCCTTCGCCGCGAGGAGCTCGCTGATGTAGTGCGCGGTCGCCTCGCCCTCCACCGTGAAATTCGTGGCGAGGATCACCTCCTTCACCACGCCGTCGGTCGCGCGCTTCACGAGCCGGTCGAGGTGGATCTCGCGCGGGCCGATGCCGTCGAGGGGCGAGAGCCGTCCCATCAGCACGAAATAGAGGCCCGAGTAGCTCTGGCTCTGCTCCATCATCAGGAGGTCGCCGGGGGACTCGACGACGCAGAGGAGCGAGGCGTCGCGCCGCGGCGAAGCGCACAGCGCGCAGACCTCCGACTCCGTGAACGTATTGCAGCGCGCGCAGTGGCGGATGCGCCCGAGCGCCTCGGAGAGCGCCTGCGAAAGGCGCGCCGCGCCGGAGGTATCGCGCTGCAGCAGGTGGTAGGCCATGCGCTGCGCCGACTTCGGCCCCACGCCCGGAAGGCAGCGCAGCGCCTGGATCAGCTCGTCGAGCGCGGCCGGTTTCTCCATCGCCCGCGGATCAGAACGGCAGGCCCATGCCGGGCGGCAGGTTGAGGCCGGCGGTGAAGCCGGCCATCTTCGCCTGCGCCGTCGCGTCGGCCTTCGCGACGGCGTCGTTCACCGCCGCCATCACGAGGTCCTCGAGCATGTCCTTGTCCTCGCCGAGGAGGCTGGGATCGATCGTCACGCGCTTCACCGAGTGCTTGCACGTCATCACGACCTTCACGAGGCCCGCGCCGGACTGGCCCTCGACCTCGATCGCCGCGAGCTCCTCCTGGACGCGCTTCATGTTCTCCTGCATCTGCTGCGCCTGCTTCATCAGGGCGCCGAGCTGTCCCTTGTTGATCATGCCGTCACCTCTTCTGGCTCGATGGATGTCCCGGCCCGCCGTCCTCGGCGGGCCGGATGGAGGAGGACACCACTTCCGCGCCCAGGTCGCGCACGAGGTCGCGCACGAACGGGTCGTCCTCGATCGCCTCCGCGGCGTCGGCCTGGCGCTCCGCCATCTCCTGTGACTTCTTGGCCGCGATGCTGTTTCCGGAAGTCCCGCCCACGCGCACCGTGATGCGGATTTCCGCGCCGAGATGCGGGGCGAGCGCGGACTTGAGCTTCTCCTGGTAGGCCCGTTCGGCGTACATGCGGTGCGTTTCCGGCACCACCAGCTCGAGGTGCCCGTTCTGGAACGATGCGAGCTCGCCGTAGCGCGCCACCATGCCGGCCATGCCCGTGAGGCCGAGCTTCTCCACGAAACCCGCCCAGTCGCCCTCGAAGGCCACGGCGAACGAGGCGGCGGCGGGAACCGGATCGGCCGCCCGCGCCGCGGGACGCGAAGCGGCTGCGGACGACGTCGAAGGCCGCGCGATCTTCGCCGCGGGCTGCTTCGCGATCGGCGCCTCGCGAGGCGCGCGCGCGGATTCGGAAGGCTTCACGAACGAGAGCATGCGCAAGAGGCCCATGCTGAATCCGGCGAACTCGTCGGGTGCGAGGGGAAGATCGCGGCGCGCGAGGACCGCCACCTGGTACATGACCTGCACCTGCCCCGCGTCCAGGCGCTGCGCGAGGGCATTGATGCGCGCGGCGTCGGAATCGTCCGCGGCAGGCTCCACGCCCGCCTGCGCGAGCGCCACCCGATGCAGCATCGCGGCGATCTCCTCGAGCGCGCCATCGAGCGAGACACTGCGGCTCGCGACGCGCTCGGCCTCGCGGATCGTGCCGGCGCCGTCGCCCTCCACCACCCGCTCGAGGAGCGGCCACAGGAGATCTCCGCCCAGCGAGCCGAGCATGTCCGAGACCTGCGCCGCCGTGACCTTGCCCGCGCCATGGGCGATCGCCTGGTCGAGAAGGCTCAGGCTGTCGCGCAGGCTCCCCGCCGCGGCCTTCCCGAGCTGGAGCAGCGCGGCCTCCTCGTACGGGACCTTCTCCGCGTCCAGCACGCGCCCCAGGTGGGCGGCGATGACCGGCGGGGCGAGCGGCTTCAGGTTGAACTGCAGGCAGCGCGAGAGGACCGTCACCGGCAGGCGCTGCGGATCGGTGGTCGCGAGGATGAACTTCACGTGCTCCGGCGGCTCCTCGAGGGTCTTCAGCATCGAGTTGAACGCATGCCGCGAGAGCATGTGCACCTCGTCGATGATGTAGACCTTGAAGCGCCCCGAGACCGGCATGTACTGCGCGGTGTCGAGGAGCTCGCGCATCTCGTCCACCTTGGTGTTCGTCGCCGCGTCGACCTCGAGGAGGTCCACGAAGCGGCCCGCGTCGATCTCGGTGCAGGCGCGGCACTTTCCGCAGGGATGCGCCGTGATGCCCGTCTCGCAGTTGATCGCTTTCGCGAGAATGCGAGCGAGGGTGGTCTTGCCCACGCCACGCGTCCCCGTGAAGAGGTACGCGTGGTGCAGGCGCTTCGACTCGAGCGCGTTGGTGAGCGCCGTGACGACGTGCGGCTGGCCGACGATTTCCTCGAAGACCCGGGGACGCCACTTGCGGGCCAGAACCTGGTATGTCATGGCTTGGGGGCCAGACTCCAAGAAAAGCGCCTGGCGCTGCGCCGCTTCAACGGCATGGAATTAATGGCGAGCCTGACCCCCGGCACTTGAAGGAATCGACTATGGCTGCTTCGTTCCCGACCTGACCAGGTTCGCCGCCCCTCAATGCGGGGAGGCCCGCCGAGATGATTATGACACACGGCGCCCCGCTCCGATCGTCGCTAGCGCGCTTCGATCGCACAGGTGCGCAATCCGGCGAACGGGTCGGTGCGCTCCGGCGCGTAGAAGTTCCGGTAGCGGTTCGTCGCGATGCGGTGGCGCGTGGCGAAGCTGCCCCCGCGCAGGACCTGATGCGAGTGGAACCACGGCTGCGAGTAGTCGCGATAAGGGTCGGGCGCGAAGCCGGGATACGGCGCGAATGGGGTGGCGGTCCATTCCCAGACGCCGCCGATCATCTGGCGCAGGCCGCTCGCGCTCGGGCGCGGATCGGCATGGGCACCGGAAGGCCCGCGATGGTGGAAATCGAGCCCGTCGGCGTCCGGCGCGGGCGCGTCGCCCCATGGATAGCGATCGTCGCGGCCGCCATTGCGCGCGGCGAACTCCCACTCGCTCTCCGTGGGAAGCCTGCGGCCTGCCCAGCGGCAATACGCTTCGGCCTCCCGCAGCGACACGTGCACCATCGGCGCGTGGCGATCGATCGACGTCCACGAGTCGAAGCGGCGGGCGATCCAATCGGGCCCGTCGCGCCTCCAATGCCGCGGGGCGCGGGCTCCGGTCGACTCGAGATACGCCGCGTATTCGCCCTGCGTCACCGGGCGCGACGCCATCGCGAAGGGAGCCACTTCCACGCGATGCGCGCGCCTCTCGTTGTCGAACACGAAGACGCCGCCCTCGGTGCCCTGGAGGAAGGCGCCGCCCTCGAACCGGATGTCGCGCACGGGCTCCGGCGGCGAGCGCGGGGGATCGCGCGACTCGATCGGCGGAGCCGGAAGCGCCAGCGTCTGCAGCGTCATCAGCAGCGCCTCGCCGTGCATGTCTTCGTGCAGCAGGGCAAGGTGGAAGAAATAGCGCCGGTCCGCGGGCGTGCGTTCGAGCGCCTCGAGCGTGGCCTCGAGCGAATCGTCGAGATAGCGCAACATCGTCCGCGGCGCGGGATAGTCGAGGTGCCAGCGGCTGTCGTGGGGGACGGTGCTCGAATTGAACAGCGCGTCCGAGCGCGCGAGGAGCGAGGGCCTGCCGTCGTCGCCACCGCGCAGGCACCAGTACTCCTGGAACCATGCGATGTGCGCGAGCTCCCAGAGCGGGGGATTCACGATCGGCAGGCAGGGCACCTCGAGCGCGGCGAGGTCCAGGTGACCGTAGATCGCGAGCGTGTGGCGGCGCGCCTCCGCGAGGGCTCCCGCCAGGTCGCCTTCGTATAATCCGCCGATGGCCTCGCTCGCCAAACCTGT
>DATIVM010000174.1:0-9661 GCA_035465975.1 Usitatibacter sp. | reverse complement strand
TCGAATCGCCCTCGGTGATGAAGACGGTGTTCTTCGGATAGGTGCGCAGCCGCCCGAGCTCGGCGAGCGACCGGACGAAGGCGTCCTGGATGGCCTGGAGTTGCGTCGCGCTCGGAGTATCCCCTGTCATCTTCTTCTCTTCGGCAGCGGGGAGGACGCGTGAAGTCTAGCACCCGTACCGTGCCACGTTAAGATGCGATCCATGGAAGACATGCCGCAGGCGAGCGCTTCGCCCTTCGGCGTGTTCGGGCTCCTCGCGCTCGCGCTCGCGGGCTTCGGCTTCTCGTTCACGCCCTGGGCGGAGCGCATCGACATGGCGCTCCTCGATCGCGAATGGGCCGTGCTGCGGACCGTGGCCGCGCGGCCGGCGCCCGACGACATCGTGATCGTCGGCGTGGACGAGGCGAGCGTGAGCGCGGTGCCGCAGCCGGTGGGCGCGTGGAACCAGCCGCTCGGCGAGGTGCTGGTGAGGATCGCCTCGGCGAAGCCGCAGGCGGTCGCCCTGGCGATTCCCCTTCCCGACCGTTCGCTCGACGTGCTCGCGCCGGGCCTGGACCGCGCGCTCCTCGTGGGACTGGCGGCGGCGCGGCGCAACGGGCCGCTGGTGGTCGCGCTGCCGATCGATGCGGGCACGCATGCCGCGCGCCCGATGTACGGCCCGTATTACGCGCTGCTCGGCCGCGAGCGCCTCGGCATCGACCTGTGGCCGCGCGATGCCGATGGCGTGACGCGCCGCTTCTCCCTGCAGCTGCCCACCCAGGACGGCGGCTTTCCCACCGTCGCAGGGCGGCTTTGCGAGATGCTCTCGGGGCATTGCCGCGAGGGCCTGATCGATTTCTCGCTCGGAGCGCCGTTCCGGTACGTCCCGTTCCGAGAGGTGCTGGAGATGCGCGACGCCGATCGCGTGAAGCGGCTGTTCCGCGACCGCATCGTGCTCATCGGCGAGGCGCAGCGTCAATCGGACCGGATCGCGGTTCCGGTGAATCTCGCCTCGTGGGAGTCGGGCGGGCGCGATTCGCCCGG
The DNA here is from genome assembly GCA_035465975.1 of Usitatibacter sp. GTDB lineage: Bacteria > Pseudomonadota > Gammaproteobacteria > Burkholderiales > Usitatibacteraceae > Usitatibacter. Next base: position 8,638 of record DATIVM010000174.1, on the reverse strand, counting down.
CATCGTGGTGCATGCGCAGGCGATTCGCACCGCGATGCTGGGCGCGGCCCCCGACGAGGCGCCGCGGCCGGCGAGCGTGCTCCTCGTGGCGCTCGCCGCGTCGCTCCTCGGGGTGCGCCGCATGCGCCTCGCGCTCCTCGGGTCGGTGCTCGGCGCGGCCGGGCTGCTGGTGGTCGGAGTGGTCGCCCTGCACGGCGGCACCTTCGTGCCCATCGCCGCGGGAATGGCGACGCTCGGGGCGGCAGCCGCCCTGCACGCCGTTCGGCCCTTGCTTCGCCGCACGCGGCTTCGTTAGGCAGACCCGTGGCCCCACCGGGTGTCGCATCGCACGCGGCCCTGTCCGATATTCGGCAAGCCGGCTGCGAAAAATGCCGCTGCCCGACGCCGCGGGCTCGCGGATGATGGGCTCCAGGTTCGCAGGTCTCCTCCTCTCCTGCGTCCCGGCTGGGCGACTTGAGGCCGATGCCACGGCGCCTATGCTTGACTCTCCCCGGCCCCCAGCCGGGGAGAGTCCTTGTTTTTCCGGAGCGGTCCGGGGCCGTGAGAAAATGGCGCTCCCCCTCCGCGTCCCCCGCCAGGACCCCGCCTCCATGTGTGGAATCGTCGGTGCCATCGCCAGCCGCAATGTCGTCCCCATCCTCACGGAAGGGCTGAAGCGCCTCGAATACCGCGGCTATGACTCGGCGGGCATCGCGGTGCTCGACGGCGGCATCCGGCGCGTGCGCCGCGTCGGCCGGGTCGCCGAGATGGAGGGCGCGGTCATCGCCGAGCGCCTGAGCGGGATCGTGGGCATCGCCCATACGCGCTGGGCGACGCACGGCGGCGTGAGCGAGCCCAACGCGCACCCGCACGTCTCGATGGGCGAGATCGCGGTGGTGCACAACGGCATCATCGAGAACCACGAGGAGCAGCGCGCGCGCCTGAAGGCGCTGGGGTACGCGTTCGAATCGCAGACGGACACCGAGGTGGTCGCCCACCTCATCCACCACCACTTCAAGGCGACGCGCGACCTCTTGCAGGCGACGCGGCGCGCGATCGTCGAGCTGCGCGGCGCCTATGCCCTCGGCGTGGTGTGCCTCGCCGATCCCGACACCATGACCGGCGCGCGCATGGGCTGCCCGCTGGTGGTCGGCCTGGGCGAGGGCGAGAACTTCCTCGCCTCGGACGTCTCGGCGATCATCGCGCACACCCGCCGCGTGATCTACCTCGAGGACGGCGACGTGGTCGCGGTGCACCGCTCGGGCATCGAGATCGTCGATCGCGACGGACGCCGCGTCGAGCGCGGCGTGCACGTGTCCGATCTCTCGCCCGATGCCGTGGACCTCGGGCCGTACACGCATTACATGCAGAAGGAGATCCACGAGCAGCCGCGCGCGGTCGCCGACACGCTGGAGGCGCTCATGGGCGCGGGCGTGGACGTGGACGGGCTCTTCGGCGCGGGCGCGCGCGAGGTCTTCCGCGACGCGCCCGCGCTGCTGATCCTCGCGTCGGGCACCAGCTATTACGCGGGACTGGTGGCGCGCTACTGGATGGAATCCGTGGCTCGGGTGCCGTGCTCGGTCGAGCTGGGGCACGAGTACCGCTACCGCGATTCGATCCCGGATCCGCGGCAGCTCGTCGTCACGATCTCGCAGTCCGGCGAGACGCTCGACACGATGGAGGCGCTCAAGCGCGCGCGCGAGCTGGGGCACTCGGCGACGCTATCGATCTGCAACGTGCGCGAGAGCGCCATCCCCCGCGCCTCGCGCTTCGTGTTCTATACGCGCGCCGGCACGGAGATCGGGGTCGCCTCGACCAAGGCGTTCACCACGCAGCTCGTGGCGCTCTACACGCTCGCGCTCGCGGTCGCGAAGGCGAAGGACCGGCTCTCGCCCGCCGCCGAGGCCGAGGCGCTGGAGCAGTTGCGCTTCGTGCCGGGGAGCATCCAGCACGCGCTCAACCTGGAGCCGCAGATCGCGGCCTGGGCCGCGCGCTTCGCGCTGCGCGAGCACGCGCTCTTCCTCGGACGGGGCATCCACTACCCCATCGCCCTCGAGGGCGCCCTCAAGCTCAAGGAGATCTCGTATATCCACGCCGAGGCGTATCCGGCGGGCGAGCTCAAGCACGACCCGCTCGCGCTCGTGGACGCCTCGATGCCCGTGGTGGTGATCGCGCCCAACGACGCCCTGCTCGAGAAGGTGAAGTCGAACATGCAGGAGGTGCGCGCGCGCGGCGGGGAGCTCTATGTCTTCGCCGACCTCGACAGCCGCTTCACCGAGGAGTCGGGCGTGCACGTGATCCGCACGCCGCGCCATGCCGGCGCGCTCTCGCCCGTCGTGCATGCGGTGCCGGTGCAGCTCCTCGCCTACCACGCGGCGCTGCGGCGCGGCACCGATGTCGACAAGCCGCGCAACCTCGCCAAGGCGGTGACGGTAGAATGACTTCGCCGAGGGCGGGGAGGGGCGCGATGGCATTGGAAACGCAGGTCGACAGCGAGGTTCGCCGGGTCACGGAGCACGTGGTCCGCGCGATCGAGGGGGCGCCGGAGTCCGGCCATCCGTTCCACCACCTCCAGCTCGCGGGCGTCTTCCCCGAGGACGTCTACGCGCGCATGCTCGACGCGATGCCGGAGGCGTCGAAGTACCGCCGCATGTCGGGGCGCGCGCGTTCTTCGGCCGTCACCCGCACGAAGCTGGACCTGCTCCCGGAATTCGTCCGCCACCTGCCCGAGCCCGGGCGCGGCGTGTGGGCCGTCGTCGGGCAGGCGCTGTGCAGCGCCGAGGTGCGGGAAGGGTTTCGCGAGCGCCTCACCCCGGGTCTCGAGCGCCGCTTCGGCGCGCGCTACCGGGCCGCGCGCATGTATCCGATCCCGATCCTCACGCGCGACGTCCCCGGATATCGCATCGGAATCCATCCCGACACGCGCCGCAAGGCGATCACGGTCCAGATCTACCTGCCGGCCGACCGCTCGATCGAGCACGTGGGCACGGTCTTCCACCGCAAGCGGGCCGACGGGAAGTTCGAGCGGGCGACGCAGCAGCCCTTCGCGCCGAATTCCGGCTACGCGTTCGCGGTGGGCAGCGACACCTATCACTCGGTCGACACCGTGGGGCCGGAGGTGCGAACGCGCGATTCGATCCTGCTCACCTACTTCGTGGACGAGTCGCTCTTCCAGGTGGTGCACAACCGCGGCAAGCGGCTCGGCAACATGGTGCTCAACGAGGTGCGCACCCTCGCGCACGCTTGAGGCGGCTCAGTACGAGCGCGGCAATCCCAGCACGTGCTCGGCGACGTAGCCGAGGATGAGGTTGGTCGAGATCGGCGCCACCTGGTAGAGCCGCGTCTCGCGGAACTTGCGCTCCACGTCGTAGTCGGCCGCGAAGCCGAAGCCGCCGTGGAACTGCAGGCAGGCGTTCGCCGCTTCCCATGAGGCCTTCGCGGCGAGGTACTTCGCCATGTTCGCCTGCGCACCGCACGGCTGCTTCGCGTCGAAGAGCCGGCACGCCTCGAAGCGCATCAGGTTCGCGCCCTCGAGCTCGATGTAGGCCTCGGCGATCGGGAACTGCACGCCCTGGTTCTTGCCGATCGGGCGCCCGAAAACCACCCGCTCGTTCGCGTAACGCGTCACCTTGTCGATGAACCAGTAGCCGTCGCCGATGCACTCGGCCGCGATGATCGCCCGCTCCGCGTTGAGGCCGTCGAGGATGTAGCGGAAGCCCTTGCCCTCCTCGCCGATGAGGTTCTCCGCGGCGATCTCGAGGTTGTCGATGAAGAGCTCGTTGGTCTCGTGGTTCACCATGTTCGCGATCGGGCGCACGGTGAGGCCGTGCCCGATCGCCTCGCGCAGGTCGACGAGGAAGATCGAGAGTCCTTCGGAGCGCTTCTTCACCTCCGCGACCGGCGTCGTGCGGGCGAGCAGGATCATGAGGTCCGAATGCTGGATGCGCGAGGTCCACACCTTCTGGCCGTTCACGACGTAGCGGTCGCCCTTGCGCACGGCGGTCGTCCGGATCGCCGTGGTGTCGGTGCCGGCCGTGGGCTCGGTCACGGCCATGGATTGCAGCCGCAGCTCGCCGCGCGCGATGCGCGGCAGGTATTGCGACTTCTGCTGCGCCGACCCGTGCCGCAGCAGCGTGCCCATGTTGTACATCTGCCCATGGCAGGCGCCGGCGTTGCCGCCGCAGCGGTTGATCTCCTCCATGATGACGGACGCCTCGGTGACGCCCAGCCCGGAGCCGCCGTACTCGGCCGGGATCAGCGCGGCGAGCCAGCCGGCGCGGGTGAGCGCCTCGACGAAGGCCTCGGGATAGCCGTGGCGCGCGTCGACCTCGCGGAAGTATTCGGGCGGGAATTGCGCGCACAGGTCGCGCACGCCCTGGCGCAGCTCCGCGTACGGACCCTCGTTTCCGGTGAGCAACGCATCGCCTCCTGGTGACCGGGAGGTCGATGCTACCGCATCGGCGCGGCGGGGGCGCCCGTCACCCCGCCCCGCGCATCCTGCGTTCGGAGAGTAGAATTTCGGCTGTCCCCCCGCGTACTCCCATGCGCATCTACGTCAACGACGTGGCCGTCCGCGACGGCTTCCAGATCGAGCGCAAGTTCATCCCGACCGCGACCAAGGTCGAGGTGGTCAACCAGCTTTCGCGCACGGGCCTGCACAAGATCGAGGTGACTTCGTTCGTTTCCCCGAAGGCGGTGCCGGCGCTCGCCGACGCGCGCGAGGTGCTCGCCGCGATCGATCGCGTCCCCGGCGTGACCTACGTGGCGCTGGTGCCGAACCTGCGCGGCGTGCACGACGCCGCGGCCTGCGCTCGCAAGCCCGACGAGGTGAACGGCGTCGTCTCGGCGTCGGAGACGCACAATCGGGCGAACATCAACCGCACCCACGAGCAGTCGCTCGCGGAGCTTCCCGCGATGGTGCAGGCGGCGCACGACGCGGGCATGAAGATCACGATGAGCCTGTCGACGACGTTCGGCTGTCCCTTCGAGGGACGCGTGCACGAGGACGTCGTCTTCGAGTTCGTGGAGCGGTTCCGGGAAGCGCGCTTCGACGGCATCTCGCTCGCCGACACCACCGGCATGGCGAACCCGCGGCAGGTGCGGGAGCTCACCGTGAAGGTGCTCGAGCGCTTCCCGCCGCCGGACGACACGTACTACACGCTTCACTTCCACAATACGCGCGGCATGGGGCTCGCGAACGTCGCGGCCGGCATCGAGGCGGGCGTGCGCTCGTTCGACGGATCCGTGTCGGGCCTCGGCGGCTGCCCGTTCGCGCCCGGCGCGACGGGCAACATCTGCACGGAGGACATGGTCAACATGCTCGAGGACATGGGCTACGACACCCGCGTCGACCTCGCGAAGCTCCTCGCGGTCGCGCGCCGCATCCCGGTGATCGTCGGGCACGACGTGCCGGGCCAGGTGATGAAGGCCGGCCAGACCCTGGAGCTGCACGAGCCGCCCGCGCGCCTGAAGGCTTGAGGATTCGGCGCGGGCCCTCGCGCGGCCCGCGCATTCGCACGCATGTCAACCCACGGAGAACGACCATGAATCGATTCATCAGGGCGCTCGCTGGCGCCGTGCTCGGCGCCGCGCTCGCCGCAACCGCATCGGCCCAGGCGCCAGAGAAGAAGGACATCACCATCGCGGTGGGCGGCAAGAGCCTCTTCTACTACCTGCCGCTCTCGGTGGCCGAGCGCAAGGGCTACTTCAAGGACGAGGGCCTGAACGTGCAGATCCCGGACTTCCCGGGCGGCGCCAAGGCGCTGCAGGCCCTGGTCGGGGGGAGCGCGGACCTCGTCTCCGGCGCGTACGAGCACACCATCAACATGGCCGCCAAGAAGCAGCCGATCAAGGCGGTGGTGCTGCAGCTGCGCTACAACGCGATCGAGCTGCTCATGGCGAACGACCGTGCGGCGAAGTATCGCGACGGCCGCGACCTCAAGGGCCTCAAGATCGGGGTGACGGCGCCCGGCTCCTCGACCAACATGTTCGTCGACCTGCTCCTCGTGAAGGCGGGCCTCAGGCCGAGCGACGTGTCGATCGTCGGCGTCGGCGCGGGCGCCGGGGCGGTGGCGGCGATGGAGAAGGGCGAGATCGACGCGCTCGCCAACCTCGACCCGGTGATTACGCAGCTCGAGGCGACCGGCAAGTTCAAGTCGGTGGTCGACACGCGCACCGAGAAGGGCATGGAGCAGGTCTACGGCAAGGAGTACATGGCGGCGGTGATCTACACGACCGACGAGTTCGTGAAGAAGTACCCGAACACGGTGCAGGCGGTCGTGAACGCGATGGTGCGCGCCGACAAGTGGATCGCGAAGGCGACGCCGCAGGAGATCGTCGACCTCATGCCGGACGCGTACAAGGCGGGCAACCCGGCCCTCTACAAGCAGGGCCTGGAGAAGAACCTCGCGGGCTACTCCAAGGACGGGCTGATGTCGCTCAAGGCGGCCGAGAACGTCTACAAGGTCCTCGCCCAGTTCGAGCCTTCGGTGATCAAGGCCGGGAAGATCGACCTTTCGAAGACCTTCGACAACCGGTTCGCGGAAAAAGCCGACCAGAAGTACAGGTAGGGGCGTCCGCGTTGGAACGCGCCGCCGTCGCATTCGAGGGCATCACCTGCACGTTCACCGCGCGCGACGGCGGCCGTCCCTACACCGCGGTGAAGGACGTCTCGCTCTCGATCGGCGAGGGCGAGTTCGTCTCCGTCGTCGGCCCCACGGGCTGCGGCAAGTCCACCCTGCTCAACGTGGCCGCCGGGCTGCTGCGCCCCTCTTCGGGCGGCGTGCGCATCTTCGGCGAGCCGCTCGCCGGCATCAACCGGCGCGCCGGCTACATGTTCCAGGCCGAGGCGCTGATGCCGTGGCGCGATGCGCTCGCGAACGTGACGGCCGGACTGGAGTTCCGCGGCATGAACGCGGCACAGGCACGGCGGCGCGGCGACGAGTGGCTCGAGCGCGTCGGGCTGGCGGGCTTCGGCAACCGCTACCCGCACCAGCTCTCGGGCGGCATGCGCAAGCGCGTCTCGCTCGCGCAGATGCTGATCCTCGACCCGCCGATCCTGCTCATGGACGAGCCGTTCTCGGCGCTCGACATCCAGACGCGCCAGCTCATGGAAAACGAGCTGCTCGAGCTGTGGAGCGCGAACCGCAAGAGCGTGATCTTCATCACCCACGACCTCGAGGAAGCGATCTCGCTTTCCGATCGCGTGGTGGTCCTCTCAGCGGGCCCCGCGACCCACCCCATCGGCGAATTCCCCATCGCGCTGCCCCGCCCGCGCGACGTGGCCGAGATCCGCCTCACGCCCGAATTCATCGCGCTGCACGACCGCATCTGGCACTCGATGAAGGAAGAGGTGCTTAAAGGCTACGCGCAGACGCGCAACCGGGTGGCGGGATGAAGCGCTCGACGATGCGCGCCTGGCAGGCGCTGATCCTGGTCCTCGTGTTCGCGGCGTGGCAGGTGCTCACGCAGCCGGGATTGCTTCCGCCCGTCGTTTGGGACAACCCCGACCGCGCCGCATTCTTCTTCGGCGAGCCGGTCCGGATGTTCAAGGTGATCTGGACCTGGTTCGCCGACGGCACGATCTACCAGCATCTGTGGGTGACGCTCGAGGAGACGGTGCTCGCGTTCGTCATCGGCTCGGTCCTCGGGCTAGCCGTCGGGCTGTGGCTGGGGCTCTCGCCCACCGCCTCGGCCCTCTTCGACCCCTACATCACCGCGATGAACGCCATGCCGCGCGTGGTGCTCGCGCCGATCTTCATGGTGTGGTTCGGGCTCGGCATCTGGTCCAAGGTCGCGCTCGGCGTGACGCTCGTGTTCTTCATCGTGTTCTTCAACGTCTACCAGGGCGTGAAGGAGGTGAGCCCGGTCGTGCTCAACAACACCGTGATGCTGGGCGCGAGCCGCCGGCAGCTGCTGAGGCACGTGTACCTTCCCTCCGCGACGTCGTGGGTGTTCTCGAGCCTGCACACCTCGGTCGGGATGGCGTTCGTCGGCGCGGTGGTGGGCGAGTACCTCGGCTCCGCGAGTGGCGTGGGCTACCTCATCCAGCAGGCGGAAGGCGCGTTCGACATCAACAGCGTCTTCGCCGGCATCCTCGTGCTCACCGCCTTCGCGCTCGCGCTCGACTACGCGGTGACGCACGCCGAGCGCAGGCTCCTGCGCTGGCGCCCCGCGCAGAGCGAGACCGAGCAGCTCTAGGCGCCCTTGCGGGGCTTGCGCCCCGCGCGCGCGGCAAGCCGGTCGAAGATCGCGTCGGGCATGATGCCGAGGAGTGCGCCGACGATCGCCATCTGCCAGGGGATCACGGCGAACGAGCGGCCGGCATCGATCGCGCGCGCGATGCGGCGCGCCGCTTCCTCGGCCGGGAGCAGGAACGGCATGCGATAGGGGTTGCGCGCCGTCATCGGGGAGTCGACGTACCCCGGGCAAATGGTGGACACGCGCACGCCGCTTCCGCGCAGCTCCACCCGGAGCGCCTCGAGATACCGGATGGCCGCGGCCTTCGAGGCGCTGTACGCGCCCGCTCCGGGAAACCCGCGAAGGCCGGCGACCGAGGCGATGCCGGCGAGCGAGCCGCTGCCGCGGCGCCGCATCGGCTCCACGAACGGGTGGAACGTATGCACCATGCCGAGCACGTTCACCTCGAGGATCTCCGCGA
>DATIVM010000173.1:0-3443 GCA_035465975.1 Usitatibacter sp. | reverse complement strand
CGAGCAGCGCCCACCAGGGCACGCGGTGCAGGATGTCGCTCAGGGACTTCATGGCTCCTCGGGGACCGCAAGTGCCCACACTTTACGTGTCCGCGGGCACGCGATCCACGCGGCGCAGGGCGAAATGCAGAAACCGGGGGGCGAAATGGAGGGAACCGCGCCTTCGCGGGGATGACGCGGTTAAGGCTTCGCGGGGATGACCCGGCCGCGGCCGCGGCCCGCGGCCTGGCCGGGTCACATCTGCTTGAAGAGGTGGGTGAAGGCGCGCGAGACGATGAGGGTCTCGGCGTGGCCGCGCAGGCTGATCTCCGCCTGGTCCTTGAGGCCGCGGCGCACCGAGGCGATGTGGTCCACGTTCACGATGGTCGCGCGATGGACCTGCCAGAACTTCGCGGGATCGAGCTCGGCGAGGAGCTCGCGGATGGGCTTGCGGATGAGCGACTCGCCGTCGGCCGTGACCACCCGCGTGTACTTCTCGTCGGACCGGAAGAACAGCACCTCCTCCACCGGGATCAAACGCACGTTGGGCCCGACCGAGGCCTTGATCCAGCGCAGGTGGGCCGCGGCGCGCGGCGCGAGGCGCTCGGCGAGCGTCTCCACCAGCGCCTCGAACGCCGGCGGGCGCGCGCCGAGGCGCTCCTTGAGCCGGCTCACGGTGAGCGCGAGCCGCTCCTCGTCGAAGGGCTTCAGCACGTAGTCGACGGCGCCGCGCTCGAAGGCCTGCACCGCGTACTCGTCGAAGGCGGTCACGAACACCACGTGCGCGCGCGCCCCGATGGCGCGGGCGGCGTCGAGGCCGTTCACGCCCGGCATGTGGATGTCGAGGAAGAAGAGGCTCGGCGCATGGGCGGCGATGACGCCGTCCACGTCGCGGCCATCGGCCATCTCGTGCACGACCGCGAGCTCGGGCCACAGCCGCGAGAGCCGCGAGCGCAGCTGCGCGCGGAGCAGGGGCTCGTCATCCGCGATGACGGCGCGCACGCGATCGCGCTCCGCGACCGTACCACCCGCCGGCCGGCGATCGGTGGCGGCCGTCACGCGGGCACCTCGATGGAAGCGACCACGCCGTGCGGCCTGTTCTCCTCCAGCACGAGGTGCGCCGATGCGCCGTAGAGCGCCTTGAGGCGCTCGCGGATGTTGGCGAGGCCCACGCCGCCGCCCTTCTGCGGGACGACGCCCTCGCCGGTGTCCGCCACCGAGACGCGCAGCCGGCCGCCCTCCTCGCGCGCGCGGATCGCGATGCTGCCGCATTCGCAGCACGGGTCGACGCCGTGCTTGATCGCGTTCTCCACGAGCGAGATCAGCATCATCGGCGGGAACGGGCGCGACTTGAGGTCGTCGGGCACGTCGATCGAGAACTCGAGGCGCGAACCCATGCGCACCTGCTGGATCTCGAGGAAGGCGCGCGCCATGTCGATCTCGCGCCCGAGGTCGGTGCTCGCCTCGCGCATGCGCGGAAGCGCGGCGCGCAGGTACCGGATGAGGCTCGCCAGCACGCGGGAGGCGGCGGGCGGATCCGTCTCCACCAGGTGCTGGACGTTCGCGAGCGTGTTGAAGAGGAAATGGGGCTCGACCTGCGCCTGCATCAGCGCGAGGCGCGCCTCGAGCACGTTCTTCTCGAGCTGGTGGCGCTCGGCCTCGGCGCGCAGGATGCGCGCCTGGTCGCGCGCGTGCTTCTCGCGCAGGAGGAGCGCCGCGACGACCACGCAGCCCACGCCGATTCCCAGGCCCATCGTGACCATCACGCCGGAGAGCCGCTCGCTGAACATCTGCGAGAGGTCGCGTCCCTTCACGATCCCGGTGAGCACGGTGCCGAGGAACGAGCCGACCACCACGGCGAGGACCTGCATCGCCTCGCGCGGCAGGACCGACTGGCGGACGTTGCCGGCGAGCGTGAAGAGCAGCATGCTGGTGTAGCCCACGCAGAGGGCGCTCACCAGCAGGTCCCAGTAGGTGTTGTAGAAGAGCCGGACCACGGCGAGCGCCGCGGCGGCGCACAGGGCCGTCACCGCGAGCACGCGGCGGACGGTGAGGCCCTCCAGCAGGGAAGGGACGGACGCGTTCACGCCCGTCACGTTACCGAATCCCGGGCCTCCTTTCCAATTCCTTGCGACGAAACGCGCATTCGCTCACCCGCGATGCGCAACGACGGTGATCGTCTCCCGCGTGTCGGGCACGACGGCGGGCGTCGCGCAGGCGAGGGACGGCGCATGCAGTGCCAGCCGCGGGGATTCGCCCCGGTCGGCGAGGACCGCCGCCCCGGCGGCGAGGAACCACACGGAGACGGCGAGCGTGAGCAGCGTCGGGACGGCGGATTCGCCGCGGGCGGCATGGAATTTCGAGTGATGCATGGTTCTTTCTCCTTGTTCGCGGCCGGGCGCGGGGCGTCCGGCATGGAGGCGAGATTAGGAGCCCGGCGCGCCGGGCAAAAGGAGAAAGCGACGAAATGCGGAAAAGGCGGGGCGAAACGCCGCCGGCGAAGCGGCCGCCGCCCCGGCTCAGCGGGTCTGCTCGGCGGCGTGGACCGGCCGCGGCACCTGCCCGGGCACGAGGGAGCCCACGATCATCGCGGCGAAGCTCCAGACGAGGCCGAAGAGCTGCGGCGGGAGGAGCCCCTCGGGGTTCATCGCCTCGGCGCCGAGCCAGGTGATGAGCCCCACCACGACGGCGAGGATCGCGCCGAGGTTCGTCGCGCGCTTCCAGTAGATGCCGAACGTGAGCGGAACGAACGCGCCCACCAGCGTCACCTTGTACGCGTTCTCGACCATGCCGTAGATGCTGGACTTCGAGTTGAGCGCGAAGAACGTGACGAGGATGGTGAAGCCCACGAGCACCACGCGCATGAGCACGAGGTGCTGGCGGTCGCCGATGCGCGGCAGGAACGGCCGCACGATGTTCTCGCTGAAGCTCACCGAGGGCGCGAGGAGCGTGGCGCTCGCGCAGCTCTTGATCGCCGAGAGGAGCGCCCCGAAGAACATGATCTGCGCGAACACCGGCACGACGGGCGAGAGGATGAGGTCCGGCAGGATCTTCTGCGGGTCCTTGTCGAGGTTCGCCGCGACCATCTGCGGATCGATGAGGCTCGCGGAATAGGCGAGGAACATCGGGATGAACGCGAAGCAGAAGTAGAGGACGCCGCCGAGGATCGAGGAGCGCGCCGCGGTGTTCTCGTCCTTCGCCGACTGCACGCGCTGGAACACGTCCTGCTGCGGGATCGAGCCCAGCATCATGGTGATCCACGCGGTGAAGAAGAGGAGCACGTCCTTGAGGTGCAGCTCCGGCATCATGCGGAACTTGCCCTCGCCCGCCGCGTGCGCGATCACCGCCGCGGCGCCGCCCGGCACGAGGCGGCTCACCGTGCCGCCGATGTAGAGCATGCCGAGCACGATGATGATCATCTGGATGAAGTCGGTGATCGCCACCGAGAACATGCCGCCCAGCAT
>DATIVM010000172.1:0-3842 GCA_035465975.1 Usitatibacter sp. | reverse complement strand
GGGAAGGCGTTCACGTCGGGAACGATCACCGTGCGCCCTTGCGCCGCCGCGGTCCCGCAAACGCCCTTGCCGAGGGCAATGCGCACGCAGGCGGGCTTGCCCTGGAAGGGGCCGAGGACCAGCTCCTCGCCGCGGCGCCAGTAGAAGCCCGCCCAGTTGAGCTCCGGCAGCGAATGGAAGACGAGCGCGGCGAGGTTGGCCGAATTCGCGAGCGCGTCGCGCTCGCCCTCGAAGAGCGCGGCCGCGAGCGTGCGCAGCTCCCCGTAGAGGGCGGCCTTGGGCTGGGCTTGGGCGCGTGCGGTCGCGAACATGGAAGGAAGCGTTCCATTCTACGCCGCGCATCCGGCGCGAGCGGCCGGCGAGGGAAGGAGGCCCGCGAGCCGCAGCCCGCGGGCCGGCGCTCCGCGCGAACGGTCAGGTGGCGGGCGCTTGCGCCTCCTTCAACGGAACTCGGGATCGCGCGTTGACGTCGTTATAATCCGCCTCTCGCCCCGGCGCGCCCCGGCCGCCATGCTCCTCCAAGCCGCTCCTCCCTCCCCGTCCCTCGATCCGGCCGCGGCCGTTCCGCCCATGGCGCGCAGGCGCCCCAGGGCGCTCACGCGCTTCGGGGATCGGCGGATGGACCCCTATTTCTGGCTGCGCAACCGCGACGACCCGGAGGTGATCGAGTACCTGCGTGCCGAGAACGGCTACACGGAGGCGGTGACGAAGCCGCTCGAGCGCTTCCGCGGCAAGCTCTACGAGGAGTTCCTCGCGCGCATCCAGGAAACCGACCAGAGCGTGCCGTACCGGCACCATGCCGACTGGTACTACCAGCGCGAGGTGGAAGGGCTGCAGTACCCGATCTACTGCCGGCGCCGGGGCTCGATGCAGGCGCCGGAGGAGGTGCTCGTCGACGAGAACGAGCTCGCGAGGGGCCACGCGTACACCGCGCTCGGCTCGATGGAGGTGAGCCCCGACGGAAGGCTCCTCGCGTACACCGTCGATTTCACCGGCTTCCGCCAGTACACCCTGTACGTGAAGGATCTCGCCACGGGCGCCCTCACGGGCGATGGCGCCGAGCGCGTCACCTCGCTCGCCTGGTCGGCGGACAGCGCCCATCTCTTCTACGTCGAGGAGCACGAGACCACCAAGCGCAGCTACTGCCTGCACCGCCTCGCGCTGGGCGGCGCGGACCGCGTGGTGTACGTGGAGCCCGACGAGCTCTACGACATCGGCATCTGCGACTCGCGCAGCGAGGCGTTCCTGGTGCTCGCGATCGTGAGCAAGGACACGTCGGAGATGCGGGTGCTGCCGGCGCGCGAGCCGCACGGCGAGTTCCGCACGCTGGTCCCGCGGCGCAGGGGACGCGAGTACTACATCGAGCATCGGGGCGACGAGTTCTTCATCCGCACCAACGACCGCGGCCGCAACTTCCGCCTGGTGCGCGCGCCGGTAACCGATCCCTCGCCGCGCAACTGGAAGCAGGTGCTCGCGCACCGGCCCATGGTGATGCTCGAGGAGGTGGACGTCTTCCGCGACTTCTGGATCGCGGTGGAGCGCGACAAGGGCCTCGTCAAGCTGCGCATCACCGATTTCGCGAGCGGCAAGGGGCGCTACGTCGCGTTCGACGAGGCGGTCTATTCGGCGCAGCCCGGCACCAACGCCGAGTTCGGCACGGACCGCTTCCGCTTCGTCTACGAAAGCCTCGTCACGCCGCGCTCCGTGTACGAGTACCAGCCCGCCACCGGCCGGTCCACGCTGCTCAAGCGCTATCCCGTGCTGGGCGGCTACGACCCGGCCGAGTACCGTTCGGAGGCGCTCACCGCCGTCGCGAAGGACGGCACGCGCATCCCCATCTCGCTCGTCTACCGCAAGTCGCTGCGCCGCGCGGGGCCGCAGCCGCTGCTGCTCTACGGCTACGGCGCGTACGGCATCCCGATCGACCCGTACTTCAGCTCCGCGCGCATCTCGCTCCTCGACCGCGGGATGATCTTCGCCATCGCGCACGTGCGCGGCGGCGGGGATCGCGGCAAGGCCTGGTACGACGGCGGCAAGCTCCTGCGCAAGAAGAACACGTTCACCGATTTCATCGCCTGCGCGGAGTCGCTGGTCCGCCGGCGCTACACGGCGCCCGACCGCCTGGCGATCCTCGGCGGGAGCGCCGGCGGGCTGCTCATGGGCGCCGTCGCCAACATGCGGCCGGAGCTCTTCCGGGCGGTGGTGGCGCAGGTGCCGTTCCTCGACGTCGTCACCACGATGCTCGACCGCTCGCTGCCGCTCACCGTGGGCGAGTACCTCGAATGGGGCAACCCGAACGAGCCGCGCTACTACAAGTACATGCGCTCGTATTCTCCTTACGACAACCTGAAGCCCGGCCCGTACCCCGCGATGCTCGTGGAGACGTCGTACAACGACAGCCAGGTGATGTACTGGGAGCCGGCCAAGTACGTCGCCAAGCTGCGCACGCTCAAGACCGACCGCAACCCGCTGCTGCTCAAGACCATCATGGAAGCCGGCCACGGCGGCGCGTCGGGCCGCTACGACGCGCTGAAGGAGCTCGCGTTCACCTACTCGTTCGTCCTGGACCAGGTGGGGCTGGCAAAATGAAGTCGCCCCCGGGGCGTGGATTCCCGCCTGCGCGGGAATGGCGTCGTCCATGACCAACCTCCAGCTCTTCCTCGCCTGCGTCGCGATCTGGGGCTCCACCTGGCTCGCGATCACCTTCCAGCTCGGAAGCGTGGCGCCCGAGGCGAGCGTGGCATGGCGCTTCCTGCTCGCCGCGTCGATCCTCTTCGCCTACTGCGCGGCGCGGCGCCTGCCGCTGCGCTATCCCGCGCGGGAGCACGCGTGGATCGCCCTGCAGGGCGTGCTCATGTTCAGCGCGAGCTACATGGCGGTGTACTACGCGGAGAGCCAGGTGGTGTCGGGCCTCGTCGCCGTGGGCTATTCGGCGAGCCCGCTCCTCGGCATGGTGGGCATGCGCCTCGCCTTCCGCACGCCGATGACGCAGGCGGTCGCGTTCGGCTCCATCCTGGGCATCGCGGGCATCGCGCTCGTCTTCTGGCCCGAGTTCGCGCACCTGCGCGGCGACCGTCGCACGGCGCTCGGCGCGCTCTTCACGGCGGCCGCGGTCATCCTCTCGACGCTCGGCAGCATGGCCGCGCACCGCAACCAGGAAGCGCGCATCCCGCTGTGGCAGGGAATGGCGTGGGCGATGCTCTACGGCGCGCTCTCCTCGCTCGCGTTCGCCCTCGCGAACGGGCGCCCGATCGGCTTCGAGGCGACGCCCGCATACGTGCTCTCGCTCGCCTACCTCGCGGTGTTCGGTTCGGTCGTCGCGTTCGCGGGCTACCTCACGCTGCTGCGACGGGTCGGCGTCGCGCGCGCCGGCTACATCGGCGTGATGGTGCCGATCGTGGCGCTCGCCGTATCGGCGGCGTTCGAAGGCTTCCGCTGGCACGCGCTCACCGGCGTCGGCATCGCGGTCTCAATGGCGGGGAACGTCGTGGTGCTCCGGGAGCGCTCGCGCACGTGAACGCACGCCGCCGGTTCGCCGTCGCGCTCGGGCTCTCGGTCGTCGCGCACGTGATGCTGTTCGCATTCACGCCGCGACCGGAGGCGGTGCCCCACCGGCTCTCCGCGAGCCCCAGCCCGATGGTGGTGACGCTGGTCGAGCAGTCGCCGGCCGAGGCCGTCGCGCCGCCGCCCGTGCCGCCGCCTCCGCCCGTCCCACCTGTGCCCCCCGTGCCGCCGGTTCCCCCCGTCCCGCCTGAACCGGCCATGACGACGACGTCGCCCTGCACCTGGACCTGGGACGGGGCCACGTGGTCCAGGGTGGTCACCAGCCACCAGCCGAGGCC
>DATIVM010000171.1:0-9883 GCA_035465975.1 Usitatibacter sp. | reverse complement strand
CGATTTCCACCGGCGCGGCATCGGCGGCGCGCTCTACAGCGAGCTCCTGGCGATCGTGCGCAGGCAGGGTTACTACAACGCGTACGGCGGCATCACGCTGCCCAACGCGGCGAGCGTCGCGCTGCACGAAGCGGCGGGATTCCGGCCGCTGTGCGTCTATCGCGGCGTGGGATTCAAGATGGGACGATGGCACGACGTCGGCTGGTGGCACCTGCGGCTCGCCGACCTTCCGCCGGATCCCGCGCCGCCGCGGCCGTTCCTCGAGCTCGCGGCCGCTTAGGCCTCGAGCTTCTCGGGCTTCGGGTACTCGACGATCTTCGCCGCCTTGCGCTCGAACTTGTCGCGCTTCGCGAGGAGGCGCTCCTGGCGCTTGGTGATGAGCGGGAAGTGGCGCAGCTCCGCGAGGCGATCGTGGGTCGACCAGCACGACTCGCTCGAGGTCACCCACTCGCGCGGATCGATGCGGCGCAGGTCGAAGGGGAGCGAGTAGCTCCTGAGCGTCTTGTGCCCGCGCTTGTTCGAGTACTCGTGGAAGTAGGAGAGCGCGAGCTCGCGCAGCGTGCGGTAGATGGGATCGCGGTAGCGCAGCGGCGCGCCGTTGGTCTTGGAGATCGCGCCCCACGCGCCGCTGCGCCGGAAGAGCGCGATCACGTGCGGGTAGTCGCTGATGTCGCAGTCGAGGTGCAGCACGAGCGGCGGCTCGCCGTGGACCCACAGCGCGCAGGCCGCCACCATCGCGCCCTCGATGCAGTGCGCGCGCCGCTGGCGCAGCACCTCGCGCACCGAGAGCACCGTCTCGCCGCCGACCTCGTGGTTGATCGGGATCGCGTTGAGGAACGCCTGGACCTTCTGCGGCGTGTCGAGGCGCGCGAGCGCCGCGTATTCGGACGGCCGCAGGCCGAGGTGGTCCGGCCGCGCGAAGCGCGGGCGCAGCTCGAGCGGCGGCCCTTCGGGCCCGGCCTTCTTGGCGTTCCGGGTTCTTGCGCCCATGGCTCTCCTCACGGCTGGCGGCCCGTGCTGGGAACGCACACGAGCCGCGGAGTTCCTGGGCCGGATGCTACCAAAGCCACCTCCACCGGGCGACCGTAAAGCGCCGAAAGGTTTTCCGAATTCACGACTTCCGCGGTCGGGCCCGCGGCCATCGTGCCGCCGCCGCGGATCATCACGACGCGGTCGGCGATGCGCAGCGCATGGTCGGGATGGTGCGTGGAGAAGAGCACCGCCACGCCGCTGCCGCGCAGGCGCGAGACCTCCTCGAGCACCAGCGACTGGTTGCCGAAGTCGAGGTTCGCCGCGGGCTCGTCCATGAGGATGTGCGTCGCCTCGGTCGCGAGCGCGCGCGCGATGAGGGCGAGCTGGCGCTCGCCGCCGCTCACGCGGTGGATCGGGCGGTCGGCGAGCGCGGCGATGCCGAGGCGCTCGAGCGCGGCGCGCGAGCGCTCGAGGTCGCGCGCTGCCGGGCTCGCGAAGAGGCCGCGATGCGCGGTGCGCCCCATCTCCACCATCTCGAGGACGGTGAAGTCGAAATGGCTCTCCGCGGCCTGCGGCACGTAGGCGAGGCGGGTCGCCCGCTCGCGCGCGGGCCACTCGGCGAGAGCTCGCTGGTCGAGCGTCACGCGGCCCTCCAGCGGTGCGAGCAGCCCCAGCAGCGTGCGGATGAGCGTCGTCTTCCCGCTTCCGTTGGGCCCGAGCACGCACACCACCTCGCCGGCGGCGATCGCGAGGTCGATGCCGCGTCCCACGATGCGATCGCGGAAACCGTAGGCGAGCGCGCGCGCGGCGAGGCTCACGCCGACCTCCGGAACGAGACCGCGAGGAGCGCGATGAAGACCGGCGTGCCGACGAACGCCGTAGCGACTCCCGGCGGCACCTCGATCGGGAAGGCGGTGCGGCACAGCGTGTCGACCGCGAGCATGAAACCCGCGCCGAGCACGAGCGAGAGCGGCAGCACGCGCGCGAAGGCCGCTCCGGCGAGGAGGCGCGCGGCGTGGGGAATCACGAGGCCCACCCACCCGATGGTGCCGGCGAGCGCGACCGAGGCGGAGGTCGCGAGCGTGGCGCACACGATCACCGCGAGCCGCAGCAGGCCGACCGGCAGGCCGAGCGAGCGCGCCTCGTCCTCCGAGAGCGAGAGCGCGTCGATCCGCCAGCGCAACAGCGCGACGGGAACCACGCCCGCCGCGATCGGGACGAGCGTCGCGGCGAGGTCCGCGGGCGCGACGCCCGAGAAGCTTCCGAGCAGCCAGAACGTGATCGCCGGGAGCTGGTTGTACGGATCCGCGACGTACTTCACGAGCGCGATGCCGGCGCCGAAGAGCGAGCCCACGACGACGCCCGTGAGCACGAGCGTGAGCAGCGGGTCGCGGCCGCTGACCCACGTGCCGATCACGACGACGAGCCCCACGGCGAGGAGCCCGCCCGCGAAGGCGAGCGCCTGGACCGCGCCGATGGGCAGCGACAGCAGCACCGCGATGCCCGCCCCGAGCGCGCAGCCGGCGGTCACGCCGAGGATGTCGGGCGAGACGAGCGGGTTCTTGAAGAGACCCTGGTAGGCGGCGCCGGCGGCCGAGAGCGCCGCGCCGACCGCGAGCGTGCCCGCGACGCGCGGAGCGCGAACCTGCAGCACGACCGCGTCCACGTTGGCGGCGAGGCCGCTCGGAACACCTGAGATCTTCGACCACAACACGCGCGCCACCTCCGCGAGACCGACCGGGAACGGTCCCGTGCCGAGGCTCCAGAGCACGAGGAGCGCGAGCATCGCGCACGCTGCCGCGAGCCACAGGCCGAAGCGATGGCGCGCGAGGATCATCGCGGCGCGGCGAGGCGGGTGCCGAGGATCATCGAGGACTTCATGATGCCCATTTTGGGGGATTCCTTTCCCGTCCGCAGGAAGGGATTCACGAGGTGATGGCGAGACGGCGATGCGCGTGCCCGATTCGTGCGCGGCGCCAGCCCCTTGCCTCCGTCTCCCGAGGCGGGCTAGCGGGCGATCAGGTGGACGGCGGTCGCCTTGACGCTCGCGACCGCTTCGCTGCGGTTCGCCAGGTCCAGCTCGAGGTACGACTGCTTCGACACGTAGGCGACCAGGGGAAAGCCGCAGTCGAGGGTGATCTTGAACAGGAGGCCGGCGGACTCGGTCGCCACCACGCGCGCCGGGAAGTGGTTGCGGACGCTGGAATCGCGCTGAGGCAGCGCGGCGAGCGCGACATCTTCGGGCCGGATGCATGCCAGCACGCGCGCGCCCACGGCCGGCAGCACGGCACCGGCCGCGTGCACGAATGCGCCGTCCACGGCGATGCGCGCGACACCGTCGGCCACCGCGACGACTTCGCCTTCGACCACGGTTTCCACGCCGACGAACGCCGCGATGGCGGCGTCGGCAGGCGTGTTGAAGATCGCGGAGGGCGTGCCGACCTGGACGAATGATCCTTGCCGCATCACCGCGATGGTGTCGGCGAGCGCGAGCGCCTCGGCCTGATCGTGCGTGACGTAGATGGCGGGGACCGATGCGCGGCGCAGGAACTCCTTGAGCTCGCGGCGCAACTGCTCGCGGCTGCGTGCATCGAGCGCGGCGAGCGGCTCGTCGAAGAGGAACAGCCGCGAGGAGGCGGCGAGCGCCCGCGCGAGCGCGACGCGCTGTTTCTCGCCTCCGCTCAGACGTCTCGGCTTTCGGTCGGCGAGGTGCCGCACGCCGAGCCGCTCGAGCAGCGACTCGAGCGGCTCGGCGTCCGTGCCGCGAGCGGCGAAGCGCCGCCCGAAGGCGACGTTCTGCGCGACCGTGAGGTGCGGAAACAACGCGTAGTCCTGGAACATGAAGCCGATGCGCCGCGCCTCCGGGGGCGCCGCGGTCACGTCCTCGTCATCGATCAGGATACGGCCGCGGTCGGACCGGTTGAAACCGGCGATCGTCTCGAGCAGCAGCGTCTTCCCCGCGCCGCTGGGCCCGAGAATCACGAGGACCTCGTCGGCCGCGACCGTGAAAGCGATGTCGCGCAGCGCGAAAGCTCCGGCCCGCAGCGAGAGGTTCTCGACCGTTACCCGGTGCGCCGTCATCGGGCGGCCATCGACTCCGGCTCGCGCCTCTCGCGGAACAGGTAGCGCGATGCGACGAAGAGCGACAGCGTGATCGCGAGGTAAAGCGCCGCCATGGCCGAGGAGTCGCCGAGTCCCGACTGCAGGAACAGGTCGTAGATCTTCACCGGCGCGGTCATCGGGTAATAGGTGAGCACGATCACGGCGCCGAACTCGCTCACCGAGCGGGCGAAGGTGAGCGCGAGGCCGGTGAGAATGCCGCGCGCGCCAAGCGGCAAAGTGACACGGAGGAACACCGCCCAGCGTCCCGCACCCAGTGTCCGCGCGACCTTTTCGAGCCGGTCATCGACGCCCTCCAGCCCGACGCGCGCCGCGTTGACGGCGTAGGGCACGCTCACGTACAGCATGGCGATGACGATGCCCGCGGCGGTGCCCCAGAACCTGATCCCGGTCCACTCTTCCAGCGGGGCGCCGACGATGCCGGTGCGCCCGAAGACGAACAAGAGCGCGATGCCCACCACCGTATGGGGCACGGCGAGCGGCAGATCGACGATCGCCTCGACCACGGGCTTTCCGGGGAACGTCGTGCGGGCGAGAAGGTATGCGAGCGGAACGCCCAGCAGCGCCGCGCAGGCGGTGGTCGCGAGCGCCGCCGTGAGGCTGAGCAGGATCGCACTGCGCACCTCGGCCATGGCGGCCACGCGCGCGAGGCTCGCTTCGCTCTGCGACGCGTAGAGCTGCGCGAGCGGGAGCACGATGAACGCGAGGAGCAGGGCGGCTGCGAATGCGAACGCGAGCGCGAGGCCGCGCGGATGACGCAGGGCACGCGGTGCGCCGGAGGCGCTCGCGGTCACGGCGACTTCGGCCAGGGGCTCACCATCGGGCGCAACTCCGCGGGCACCTTCGCGACGTCGCTCGCCAGCGCTCGCGCGGGCGCGCCGAAGCCGCTCGCCGCCATGACCTTGCGCCCGTCCGGGCCGAGCAGGAACTGAACCCACTTGAGCGCCCATTCACGCTGTGGCGCGTCGAAAGGGATCGTCACCGCGTAGACGATCGGCTTGCCGGTGAGCTCGCCGTTCGCGGTGTGCGCGACACCCTGCGCGTAGAACCCCGAGTACTTCGCGTCACCGAGATCGATCTCGGGAGGCAGCTCGAGATACTTGAACTTGTGCTGGCGCGCGTCCGAGCGGTAGATCGCGAGGTAGTCGATCTGGCCGGACTCGAGGGCGGCGATCAGCTCCGTCTCGGTGTCGCGCATGTTGGTCTTCGGCGCGTTCGCCAGGATCTTCGCGGCGAGCCCGGGCTGGTGGTAGTAACGCTCCGCGAGCTGCAGCATCTGCACCGTTTGATAGCCCGACGGATCGGTGTCTGGGTTCGAGCGTCCGATCTGCACCCCCGGGCGCGCCAGGAGCTCGTACCAGTTCTTCGAGCCGATGCGGTCGGCGAAACGGCTGCGGCCGGTATAGACGAACGTCACGGCGTTGGTCGCGAATCCCGCGTACCAATCGGCGTACGCCTTCCCGCCGTGGCTCGCGAAGAAATACTTCGGGATGACACTGTAATCGGCGACCGCGACCACGTCGGCCTGGCGGTGCAATTCGGTCACCTGCTTCACCATCTTCACACTGCCGCCGAACTGGGCCTCGATTTTGACCTCCGGATGCGCGCGCATGAACGCGTCGTCGATCTGGCGGAACGGCGCGGCAAGCGTCCCGGCGCCGAAGATCGTGAGCGTCACGGTCGGCGCCGCGGCCGCGTGCGGCGCGCCGGCGAGCAGCAGCGCAAGCACCGGGGCGGCCAGCATGCGGTGGCAGACATGGGCGTACCGGGTCATGGTCGTCTCCATCACGGGGTTGAGAGGGGGGTGGCGCGCAGGCTGCGCCCCGGCCACGCAGATCCGAGGCCTGCAAGAATATCGGCCAGGCGGAATTTGTGCAACATACGGGAAAATTTGCAAGACGGTGCCGCCGTACAATGGGGACATGGCCCGGACCGACGCCCCGCTCCTCAACGTGCGCGAGCTCGCACAATGGCTGCGCCTCAAGGAGCGCAAGGTCTACGACTTGGTCGCTAGGAACGAGATCCCCCACACGCGCGCCGGCGCCAAGATCCTGTTCGCGACGCCGGAGGTGGAGCTCTGGCTCGCCGCGCGCGCCGCGGGCGCGGCGCCGCGAGCCGCCGCGCCTCCCACGATCGCGGGAAGCCACGATCCGCTGCTCGAGTGGGCGGTGCGCGAGTCGCGCTGCGGCCTCGCGCTCCTCACGCAGGGAAGCCGCGACGGGCTCGAGCGGCTCGCGGCCGGCGAGGCGTGCGCGGCGCTGCTGCACCTGCCGAATGCCGACGTCTCGGACTTCAACCGCGAGGCGGCCGACGAGCGCCTGCGCGGGCGCGATGTCGCGCTGGTCGAGTGGGCGCGTCGCGAGCAGGGCCTGCTCGTCGCGCGCGGCAATCCCAAGAAGCTGCGCGCCGTCGCGCACCTCGCGCGGCGCGGCGTACGCGTGATGCTGCGCCAGGAAGGCAGCGGCAGCCGCGAGCTCCTCGAGCGGCTCCTCGCGCGCGAGGCGATGGAGCTCGCGGCGCTGCACGCGGTCGACGAGACCGCCTCCACCGAGAGCGACCTCGCCTCCGCGATCGCCGCGGGGGACGCGGACGCCGGCCTCGGCGCGCGCGCCGCCGCGCGCCTCTTCAACCTCGACTTCATCCCGCTCGCCGTCGAGCGCCTCGACCTCGCCGTGTCGCGGCCGCGCTGGTTCGATTCCCCGCTGCAGTCGCTGTGGCGCTTCGCGCGCTCGCGCCGCTTCGCGGCGCACGCCGCGTCCCTCACCGGCTACGACCTCGCCCGGGCGGGCGAGGTCACCTGGAACGATCAGGCGTAGCCGACGCTGCGGCGGTCGATCGCGATCGCCTTCACCAGCGCGTAGACGCGGGTGCCGGGCGCGAGCGCGAGCCGGTCCGCCGATTCGCGCGTGATGCGCGCCACGAGCGGCGTCGTCCCCACGCGCAGCGCCACGTCGACGATCGCGCCGAACTCGCCGCCGAGCGACTCCACGCGCGCCTCGAGGACGTTCTGGAAGCTCGCGGCGCGCGGGATCTCGAGCGCGAGCGCGACGTCGCGCGAGCGGATGCGCGCGCGCACCGGCTCGCCGGGCAGCGCGTCGAGGTTGGCGACCACCAGCTCGCCGCCGTCGAAGGCGAGCACCGTGAGCCCGTAGCGCTCGTCGTGGCGCGCGACGCGGGTCTCGATCACCGCCCCCGCCTCGAAGCGCCCGGTATGCGGCTTGAGGTCGGCGCGCGAGAGCACCTCGGCCACCTCGCCCTCGGCGATGGTGCGGCCCTCGGAGACGAGCACCAGGCGGTCCGCGAGGCGCGTCACCTCCTCGATCGCGTGGCTCACGTACACCATCGGCAGCCGGATCTCGTCGCGCAGGAGCTCGATGTAGCCGAGGATCTCCGCCTTGCGCGACGCATCGAGCGCGGCGAGGGGCTCGTCGAGGAGCAGCAGGCGCGGGCTCGCGAGGAGCGTGCGGCCGAGGGCGACCCGCTGCTTCTCGCCCCCGGAAAGCGTCGCGGGCCGGCGTTCGAGGAGCGGCGCGAGACCGAGCAGCGCGATCACGCGCTCGCGGTCGACGAAGCGCTCCGCGGGCGGCGTGAGCCGCTCGCCGTAGGCGAGGTTCGCGCGCACCGAAAGGTGCGGGAAGAGCAGCGCGTCCTGGAACACGCAGCCCACGCGCCGCGCTTCGGGCGTGAGGTCGATGCCGCGCGAGCTGTCGTAAAGGGCGCGACCGCCGACCGCGATGCGCCCCGACTGCGGCCGCACCAGCCCCGCGATCGCCTCGACGATCGTGCTCTTGCCCGAGCCCGAGCGGCCGAAGAGCGCGACGATCGGCGCGTCGCTCGCGAACGCGGCCTCGAGGCGGAATGCGCCGCGGCGCACGGCGATGTCGACCTCAAGCATCGAGGGAGGGGGCGGCGCGGCGGCGCACCAGCCATTCGGAGACCGCGAGCGCCCCGAGCGACCGCAGCACCGAGAGGATGGAAAGCCGCAGCGCGTGCACGTCCGCCCCCGGCACCTGCGTGTCGGCGAAGATCGCGAGCGGCAGCGTCTGCGTCTCGCCCGGGATGTTCGCGACGAACGTGATGGTCGCGCCGAACTCGCCCAGCGAGCGCGCGAAGGCGAGGAGGACGCCGGTCACGATGCCGGGCCAGGAGAGGGGGAGGGTGAGCGTCGCGAACACGCGCCAGGGCCGCGCGCCGAGCGTGCGGCCGGCCGCCTCGAGCCGCGGATCGACCGCCTCCATCGAGAGCCGGATCGCGCGCACGAGGAGCGGGAAGCTCATCACGGCGGCGGCGAGCGCGGCGCCGGTCCAGCGGAAGGCGAACACGATGCCGAGCGAGGCGAGCGCCGCGCCGAGGGGCGCGTTGCGCCCGAAGGCGAGCAGCAGCAGGTAGCCCACCACCACCGGCGGCAGCACGAGGGGCAGGTGCACGAGCGCATCGACCAGCGTCTTCCCGGGGAAACGGCGCCGCGCGAGCAGCCACGCGGCCGCGATCGCGACCGGCAGGCTCGCCGCCACGGCGGCCGCCGCCACCTTGAGGCTGAGGAGGACGATCGAAAGCTCTTCGCTCGAGAGCATGGTCAGGGGACGCGAAACCCGTGGCGCGCCCAGATGGCGCGCGCGGGCGGGGAGGCCGCGTAGCGCGCGAACGCCCGGGCCGCCGGTGTCGCGCCGCGAATCTCCACGATGCCGTACACGATCGGCGCGTGGCTCGCCTCGGGGAACGTGTCGACCACGCGCACGCGCGGTTCGGCGAGCGCGTCGGTGCGGTACACAATGCCGAGCGGCGCCTCGCCGCGCGCGACGAGCGCGAGCGCCGCGCGCACGTCGGCGACCGGCGCGAGGCGCGCCTGCACGGACTGCCAGGCGCCCAGGCTCTCCAGCGCCGCGCGCGCGTACTTGCCGGCCGGAACGGCGCGCGGGTCCGCCACCGCGAGCCGTCCTCCGCGCAACGCGGCCGCGAGATCGAATCCGGGCGCGATCTTCAATCGCACGTCGCTCGAGGCGGGCGCGACGAGCACGAGGTCGTTCGCGAGCAGGGACGCGTGCGGCGCGGCCGCGAGATGGCGCTCCTCCACCCATGCGATCCAGTCGAGGTCCGCCGAGAGGAAGAGCTGCGCGGGCGCGCCCGCGGCGATCTGGCGCGCGAGGGCCGAGCTCGCGCCGTAGGCGATGCGCGGCTCGCCGCCGCCCGCGGCGCGGAACGCCGCGGCGACGTCGTCGAGGGATTCCTTGAGGCTCGCCGCGGCGAAGACGAGGAAGCTCGCGGCCCGCGCGGCGGGAGCGAGCGCCGAAAGGAGCGCGGCGAGGAGGGACGCCGCGACGAGGCCCGTCGTTCGGGATCGCCGCGGCGGGGGCACGTCAGCTCAGGACTTCTTCGCGCCTTCGAGCAGCTTCTGCAGCTCGCCCGACTGGTACATCTCGCGCATGATGTCGCAGCCGCCGACGAACTCGCCCTTCACGTAGAGCTGCGGGATGGTGGGCCAGTTGGCGAATTGCTTGATGCCCTCGCGGATCTCGGGGTCCTTCAGCACGTCGACGGTGTACACCTCCTGCACGCCGCAGCGCTTGAGGATCTCGGTGGCGGTCGCCGAAAAGCCGCACATCGGCATCTGGGGCGAGCCCTTCATGTAGAGCACCACCGGGTGGCCGGCGACCTGCTCGCGGATACGATCTTGAACATCCATGGAAAACTCCTTGGTGGGCCTGCTCGTGCGTCGAGCGGCGATTGTGCTCCCCGCTCGTGCGTCGAGCGGCGCCTTCGGCGTCCGCTCCAACGCACTTTTTCATCTCCC
>DATIVM010000170.1:0-3154 GCA_035465975.1 Usitatibacter sp. | reverse complement strand
AGGCGGCGGCGGGCCGGTCCGCGGCGACGCCGAGCTTCGCGAGCGTGGCCGCGCGGGTGGACGGCTCCGAGCGAAGGCGCGGCTCCGGCACCGGGCGGCGCAGCGCCTCGCCCGCGGGCTGGGCGAGCGCCGCGTAGCGGTCCACGAGGCGCGGCAGCGCCTTCTCGTCGAGCACGCGCAGGTCGTTGAGCAGGCCGTAGCGCATCTCGCCGCGATAGCCGCTGCGGCGCGGGATGCCGGCGTGCCAAGGGATGAGCGCCGATTTCCAGGTGTTGGGCAGCACGATCGCGCGGTCGTAGCCGCCGCCCAGCGTGCGGGCGAAGGCGCGGCGCGCGCCGAGCTTGAGCTCGCCGTGGCCGAAGGGCAGGGCGATCGCGCGCTCGACCCCGGCCATGCGACGGTAGACCGGAAGGGCCCAGGGCGGGGCGAGGACGTCCACGGCGCTTCCCGGCTCGATCTCCTTCAGCCGGGCGACGAGGGCGTGCGAGAGGACCGCGTCCCCGATCCAGGAGGGAGCGATGACGAGGGTGCGCATGCGATGGATTCCCGCCTTCGCGGGAATGACGGCCTCAGTGGCCCGAGGGCGCTTCGCCGACCAGCTTATAGAGCGTCCCGCAGTAGGGGCAGCGCGCCTGCCGCGTCGCCTCGATCGGCAGGAACACGCGCGGGTGCGTGTTCCACAGCTTCTGCGAGGGGAGCGGGCAATGCAGCGGGAGGTCCGCCGCGGTCACCTCGACGAACTTCTGGTCAAGCTCGGACGGCAGCGGCATTTTCGGTCTGGACGGGAGTGAGCCAGTGCTGGTACTTGCGGTTGCGGCCGTTCACGATATCGAAGAACGCCGACTGGATGCGCTCGGTCACGGGGCCGCGCGAGCCGCCGCCGATCACGCGCCGGTCGAGCTCGCGGATCGGGGTGACCTCGGCCGCCGTGCCGGTGAAGAACGCCTCGTCGGCGATGTAGACGTCGTCGCGCGTGATGCGCGTCTTCTCGACCGCGATGCCGAGGTCGGCGCAGATCGACTGGACGCTGCGCCAGGTGATGCCGTCGAGCGCCGTGGTGAGCTGCGGCGTGTACACGCGGCCGTACTTCACGATGAAGATGTTCTCGCCCGGCCCCTCGGCGACGAAGCCGTCGGTGTCGAGGAGCAGGCCCTCGTCGTAGCCTTCCTGGGTCGCCTCGAGGTTGGCGAGGATCGAGTTGGCGTAGGTGCTCGCGAGCTTGGCGCGCGCCATGGTGACGTTCACGTGGTGGCGCGCGAAGGACGAGGTCTTCACGCGGATGCCGCGCTTGAGGCCCTCCTCGCCGAGGTACGCGCCCCAGGGCCATGCCGCCACCGCGACGTGCACCTTCGCGCCCACGGGGGAAACGCCCATCTTCTCGGAGCCGTAGAAGGCGATCGGGCGCAGGTAGCAGCTCTCCAGCTTGTTGGCGCGCACCACTTCCCTCTGGGCCGCCATGAGCTCGTCCTTCCCGTACGGGATCTCCATCATGTAGATCTTGGCGGAATTAAAGAGCCGGTCGGTATGTTCCTTCAACCGGAAGATGGCGGTGCCCAGGGACTCGGTCCGGTAGGCGCGGACGCCCTCGAACACGGCGAGCCCGTAGTGCAGCGAGTGGGTGAGCACGTGCGTGGTGGCCTCGCGCCATGGCACGAGCTTGCCGTCGTACCAGATGAAGCCGTCGCGGTCTGCCATCGACATGGAGGGGCTCCGAAACGATCCGGGGAAGTCAGGAATTCTAGCTTAAAACCGGGCGCATTCCCGGGGCCGACTGTGCGACATCGCACTGTGTCGGCGCAGGTCGCTATGCCATAATCGTCCGAGTCGAGAAAAAGAACAGAAGGAAGGGAGATTCGCGCCAAGATGGAGCTCGATCCGCCGAGCAAGCCGCCCCCGGGTCCGCAGGCGGCTCCGGGCTCGGGTGGGCATGCGCTCAGTCCGGAGGAAAAGCTCTCCGGCGACATGCTGATGCTCACGACGGGGTTCATGATGTGCGCGGCGGCGCTCTGGCTCGCCGTGTACTGGAGCATGGGCTACCAGTACTCCACCGCGATCCCGCTCATCTTCCAGGGCCTGTCGTTCGTCACCATCATGCTGTACTGGAAGCTGCGGCGCCTGTACGCGTTCGCGGTGATCCAGCTCGCGCTGATCCTCTTCACGCCCTTCGCGATGCAGTGGGCGATCGGCAACTTCGTGAACTCCTCGGGCGTGAGCCTGTGGGGCCTCATGGCGCCGGTGGGCGCGGTGACCGTGCTCGGCACCCGGCAGTCGATGCCGTGGTTCTTCGCCTGGCTCTTCATGACGGTGCTCGCCGGCGTCTTCGACTACCTGCTCTCCGGCACCGTGCAGCAGTTCGACCTGCAGACCGTGGCGGTGTTCTTCGTGCTGAACTTCGCCGCGATCTCGGTGATGATCTACTCGCTCCTGTGGTATTTCGCGAACGAGAAGCAGAAGCTGCGCGCGCTCGTCGACGCCTCCCACGAGGAGATCCGGCTCGAGCGCGACCGCAGCGAGAAGCTGCTGCTGAACGTCCTGCCCCCGGTGATCGCCGAGCGCCTGAAGCGCAACGAGGTCAACATCGCGCAGGGGCACGCCGACGTCACCGTGCTGGTCGCCGACATCGTGGGCTTCACGCGCATGACCGAGGAGCTCTCGCCCGTCGAGACGGTGAAGATCCTGAACGACATCTTCTCGATCTTCGACGACATCGCCGACCGCCACGGGGTCGACAAGATCAAGACCATCGGCGACGCCTACATGGCGGCCGCGGGGCTGGAAACCGGCGCGCAGATGCACTACGCCGACGCGGTCGCGCATATGGCGCTCGACATGCTGGCGAAGATCGAGGAGTACCGCCGGCGCACCGGCGCGAAGATCGAGATCCGCATCGGCATCGGCACCGGGCCGGTGGTGGCCGGCGTGATCGGCAAGAAGAAGTTCATCTACGACATGTGGGGGGACACCGTGAACGTCGCCTTCCGCATGGCGGGCGAGGCGCCCGCGGGCGCGGTGCAGGTGGATCTCACCAGCCACCGCCGCCTGCAGCACCGCTTCCGCTTCGGCGAGCCCCGCGAGGTCGACATCAAGGGCAAGGGCCTGATGCAGATCTACCGCCTGGTGGGCCCGCTGCAGCCCTCGGCACGTCCCGCGGCGG
>DATIVM010000169.1:0-8448 GCA_035465975.1 Usitatibacter sp. | reverse complement strand
CCTCTTCGCCGTCTGGGGCGCGAGCGGCTCGCCGCGGCAGGCGTGGCTCGCCGGCTACGCCTTCGGCCTCGGCTATTTCCTCGCCGGCGTCTCGTGGGTGTTCGTGAGCCTGTACGAGTTCGGCGGCATGCCGGCGATCCTCGCGGCGATCGCGACCTTCGCGTTCTGCGCCTACCTCGCGCTCTTCCCGGCGATCGCGGGGTGGATCGCGGTGCGCTGGGGCGGTCGCTCGCGCGCGAGGCGCCTCGCGCTCGCCGCGCCCGCCTACGTCGCGCTCGAATGGCTGCGCGGCACGCTCTTCACCGGCTTCCCGTGGCTCAACACGGGGACCTCGCAGGTCCCCTCGAGCCCGCTCGCCGGGTTCGCGCCGTGGCTCGGCGCATACGGCGTCTCGCTCGCAGTGTGCGTGGCGGCCGCGCTCCTCGCCGCGATCGTGCTGAGCCGTGCCCGCGCGCGCGTGCGCTTCTACCTCGTCATCGGGATCGGCGCGCTCTTCCTCGCCGGCGGCCTCGCGCGCCTGCCGCGATGGACGCAGCCCGCGGCGCCGCCGCTGCGCGTGGCACTCCTCCAGGGCAACGTCGCGCAGCAGCTCAAGTGGCTGGAGGAGACGCGCACCCGCACGCTGCTCGACTACCGCCGCATGATCCTCGAGGCGCCGGCGCGCGTGGTCATCGTCCCGGAGACGGCGCTCCCCGCCTTCCTGGACCAGCTTCCCGACGACTACCTGGAGAGCCTGCGCGAGGACGCGCGCCGGACCGGCAAGGAGGTCCTGCTCGGCACCGTCGAGCGAATCCCGCGCGACGGCGCATACGACTACTACAACAGCCTGGTGCGCATCACCGGCGCATCGCGCGAGTCGTATCGCAAGCGCCACCTCGTTCCGTTCGGCGAGTTCATTCCGCCGGGTTTCGGCTGGGCGCTGAACATCCTGCACATCCCCATGAGCGACTTCTCGCGCGGCACGGCGACCCAGCCGGCGCTCGCGGCGGGGGGCACGCGCTTCGGCGTGGCGATCTGCTACGAGGACATGTTCGGCGAGGAGGTGATCGACCAGCTTCCCGCGGCGCAGGTGCTGGTGAACGTGAGCAACGACGCCTGGTTCGGCCACTCGCTCGAGGCGGCGCAGCACCTGCAGGCGTCCCAGATGCGCGCGCTCGAGACCGCGCGCTGGATGGTGCGCTCCACGAACACGGGGGTCACCGCCGCGATCGACGAGCAGGGGCGCGTGGTCGCGAGCCTGCCGCAGTACACACGCGGGACGCTGCTCGCCGACGTCGTGCCGCGCACGGGCATGACGCCCTACGCGCGCACCGGGAACCTGCCCGTGCTCGTCCTCGTCGCGGCCGCGCTCGCCATCCTTCGCCCGCGCCGCGCGCGCTAGGAGCCGGCCCTGGGCTCGCTGGTCTCGATCGCCATTCCCGCGTACTCGGAGCGCCACTTCCCCGAGGCGCTCGCGAGCGCCCTCGCGCAGGATTATTCGCCCCTCGAGGTGCTCGTGTGCGACGACTCGCCGGGCGGCGCGATCGAGGCGGCGGTGCGGGCGGTGGCCGATCCTCGCGTGCGCTACGTGCGCAACCCGAAAAATCTCGGCTTCGCCGCAAACTTCACGCGTTGCTTCGGGGAGGCGCGCGGCGATCTCCTCAAGTTCCTGAACGACGACGACCGGCTGCTGCCCGGCTGCGTGGACTCGCTCGCCTCGGTGCTCGACGCGAATCCGGCCGTCATGCTCGCGACCAGCCGCCGGCGCGTGATCGACGAGCGCGGCGAGCCGCTCCCCGACATCCAGGCCACCTCTCCCGTGGCGCTGGTCTCGGCGCTCGTGTTCGGCCGCGAGCTCGGCGACCTCGCGCTCACGAACGGCGTCAACGTCATCGGCGAGCCGACGACCGCGATGTTCCGCCGATCGCAGCTCGCCCTCGAAGGCGCTTCGATCTTCCGCTGGGGCGGGCGCGACTACCACTGCCTCGCCGACCTGAGCCTGTGGCTGCGGCTGCTGCGCACCGGGCTCGCCTACTACTGCGCGTCGGTGCTGAGCGAGTTCCGCATGCACCCGGGCCAGGAGCAGGAGCGTCCCGGCGCACGCTTCGAGTGCATGGTCGAGCGGCTCTGGATCGCGCGCGAGGCGCGCCGCGCGGGATTCCTCGCGACGCGCCATGCGTGGCGCGCGGCGCTCGGCGCGGTGAAGGCGCGCGCGGACCTGTGGCAGGGCGCGATCGGCCTGGACAAGGCGACGCGGCAGGCGCTCGACGATTTCGTCGCGGAGCTGGACGCGGAGATCGCCGTCGCGGGCCCTTGAGCGCACGCCCTCACCTATAATCGAAGCTTTGCCCCGCCGCTTCCCGATGCTCACCTTCCAGCAACTGGTCCTCCGCCTCCAGCAGTACTGGGACCGCCAGGGCTGCGCGATCCTGCAGCCCTACGACATGGAAGTGGGCGCGGGCACCTCGCACACCGCGACCTTCCTGCGCTCGCTCGGCCCGGAGCCGTGGCGCGCGGCCTACGTGCAGCCGTCGCGCCGCCCGAAGGATGGCCGCTACGGCGAGAACCCGAACCGCCTGCAGCACTACTACCAGTTCCAGGTGGTGCTCAAGCCCTCGCCGCCGGACATCCTCGACCTCTACCTCGGCTCGCTCGAAGCGCTGGGCTTCGACCTGAAGGCCAACGACATCCGCTTCGTCGAGGACGACTGGGAGAACCCCACGCTGGGCGCCTGGGGGCTCGGCTGGGAAGTGTGGATGAACGGCATGGAGATCACGCAGTTCACCTACTTCCAGCAGGTGGGCGGCCTCGACTGCAAGCCCATCACGGGCGAGATCACCTACGGCCTCGAGCGCCTCGCCATGTACCTGCAGGGCGTGGAGAACGTCTTCGACCTGGTGTGGACCGAGTGGGAGGAGAACGGCGCGATTAGGCGCCTCACCTACCGCGACGTGTACCACCAGAACGAGGTCGAGCAGTCGGCGTACAACTTCGAGCATTCGGACAGCGCCGCGCTCTTCCGCCACTTCGCCGACCACGAGGCGCAGGCGAAGCGGCTCATGGACGCGCAGCTCGCGTTGCCCGCCTACGAGCAGGTGCTCAAGGCGGCCCACGCCTTCAACCTGCTCGATGCGCGCGGCGCGATCTCGGTCACCGAACGCGCGGGCTACATCGGCCGCATCCGCACGCTCGCGCGGGCGGTCGCGCAGAGCTATTACGACGCGCGCGAGCGCATGGGCTTCCCGATGCTCGCGCAGCGGAGCGCCGCATGAGCGCGCCGCTCCTGGTCGAGCTCTTCTGCGAGGAGCTGCCGCCGCGCGCGCTGCGCCGCCTCGGCGAGGCGTTCGCGCAGGGCATCGCGGACGGTCTCGCCGCGCGCGGGCTGCTCGAGCCGACCTCGTCGGTCGAGGCGTTCGCGAGCCCCCGCCGGCTTGCGGCGCTCATCCGCGACGTCCGCGAGAAGGGCGAGGACCAGCCGGTCGAGGAGAAGCTCATGCCGCGCGCGGTCGCGCTCGGCGCCGACGGAAGGCCCACCGAGGCGCTGCGCAAGCGGCTCGCCAAGGTCGGCCGCGCCGAGCTCGCGGACCGCCCGGATCTCGCGCTGGGCCCCGACCGGATCGAGGTCCGCAAGGAGGGCAATGCCGAATACGCAATCCTTCGGATGCTCGCGCTCGGCCAAAAGCTGCCGCGCGCCCTGCAGGAGGCGCTCGACGAGGCGATCGAGCGGCTCCCCATCCCCAAGGTGATGAGCTACCAGCTCGCCGACGGCGCGACCACCGTGAAGTTCGTGCGGCCGGCGCACGGGCTGGTCGCGCTGCACGGCTCCGGCGTCGTCGCCCTTCACGCGCTCGGTCTCGAATCGGGCCGCACCACGCACGGCCACCGCTTCCAGGGCGCGCAGGACATCGTGCTCGGCGCGGCCGACGAGTACGCGGCGCGGCTCGCGTCCGAAGGCCGCGTGATCGCCGCCTTCGATGCGCGGCGCGACGAGATCCGTCGCCAGCTCGCGAAGGCCGCCGATGCGCTGGGCGCGAGCCTCGGGCCCGAGGAGAGCTACGCGGCGCTGCTCGAGGAGGTGACGGCGCTCGTCGAGATGCCGACGGTCTATCCGGGCAGCTTCGAGCAGCAGTTCCTCTCGGTGCCGCCGGAGTGCCTGATCCTCACGATGCGGCAGAACCAGAAGTATTTCCCGCTCTTCGACGCCGCGGGCGCGCTCACCCACCGCTTCCTCATCGTGAGCAACATGCGCCTTCCCGATCCCTCGAACATCGTGCACGGCAACGAGCGGGTGGTGCGCCCGCGGCTCGCCGACGCGCGCTTCTTCTTCGAGACCGATCGCAAGGTGCCGCTCGCCGACCGCGTGCCGCAGCTCGCGACGATCGTGTACCACAACAAGCTGGGCAGCCAGCTCGAGCGCGTCGAGCGCCTGCGCCGGCTCGCCACGCGCATCCAGGCGATGCTGCCGCGCGGCGAGAAGGGCCGCCCCTACGCCGATCGCGCCGCGCTCCTCGCCAAGGCGGACCTCGTGACGCTCATGGTCGGCGAGTTCCCGGAGCTGCAGGGCGTGATGGGCAAGTACTACGCCGAGGCCGACGGCGAGGAGCCGAGCGTGGTGCGCGCGATCGAGCAGCACTACTGGCCGCGCTTCTCGGGCGACGAGCTGCCGGTGGGCGACGTGAGCATCGCGCTGGCACTCGCCGACAAGCTCGAGACGCTGGTCGGCATCTGGGGCGTGGGCCAGCAGCCGACCGGCGACAAGGACCCCTTCGGGCTGCGCCGCGCGGCGCTCGGCGTGCTGCGCATCCTTTCCGAGAAGCGCGAGGCGTTCTCGCTCGACCTCGGGCAGCTCCTCGCCGAGGCCGCCGCGGGTTTTCCTTCCGGCAAGCTCGCGCCCGGCACCGCGGCCGGCGTGCACGGGTTCATGCTCGACCGCCTGCGCTCGATGCTGCGCGACAAGGGCTACGACGCGAACGAGATCGAGGCCGTGCTCGCCGACGGTCCGACGCAGATCCACCGGGTGTGGACCCGCATCGAGGCGGTGAAGGCGTTCCGCGAGCTGCCCGAGGCGCAGTCGCTCGCGAGCGCGAACAAGCGCATCCGCAACATCCTGCGCAAGTCGGGCATGGCCGAGCGCGTCGCGCCCGAGCTGCTCGCGCAGGACGAGGAGAAGCGACTGCACGCCTCGATGGAATCGCTCGCGCCGCGCGTGGCCGAGCACCTCGAGCGCCAGGATTTCACGGCGGCGCTCAAGGACCTCGCCGGCATCCGCGGCGAAGTGGACGCGTTCTTCGACAAGGTGCTCGTGAACGCCGAGGACGAGCGGGTGCGGCTCAACCGCCTCGCGCTCCTCACGCAGCTCGGCGCGCTCATGAACCGGGTGGCGGACATCTCGAAGCTCGCCGCATGACATGAAGCTCGCGATCCTCGACCGCGACGGCGTCATCAACTACGACAGCGACCTCTACATCAAGTCGCCGGCGGAGTGGCGCCCGATCCCCGGCTCCATCGAGGCGATCGCGCGCCTCAACCAGGGCGGCTACCGCGTCGCGGTGGCGACCAACCAGTCGGGCATCGGGCGCGGCCTCTTCGACATGGCCACGCTCAACGCCATCAACGACAAGATGATGGAGATGGTCTTCCGCCACGGCGGCCGCATCGACGCGCTCTTCTTCTGCCCGCACACGCCCGACGAGGGATGCAGCTGCAGGAAGCCCCGCACCGGCATGCTCGAGGAGATCGCGGCGCGCTTCCACGCGGACCTGCGGGGCGCGCCGTGCGTGGGCGACAGCCTCAAGGACATGCAGGCCGCCGATGCGGTCGGCGCGCAGCCGATTTTGGTCCTCACGGGCAAGGGCCGGGTCGCGCGGGAGGAAGGGGGGCTGCCGAAGAAGACGCTCGTCTTCGAGGACCTCGCCGAGGCTTCGCGCCACATCGTCGCCCACGCATGACGACGCTCCGCTCGGCGCTCTTCCTCGCGGGAGCGCTCGTCCTCACCTCGATCTGCGGGGTGCTGGTGCCGGCCGGGCGGATCTTCGGCCGGCGCCTTCCGTTCATCCTCGCCCGCTCCTATGCGCGCGCGATGCTGCGCTGGATCGAGGCGAGCGTCGGCATCCGCTGCGAGGTGAGCGGCTGGGAGAACGTACCGCGGGTCCCGGTGGTGATCATGGCGAAGCACCAGTCGGCATGGGAGACCCTCTTCCTCGAGGCGCGATTTCCCGACCAGTGCTGGATCGTGAAGCGCGAGCTCCTGTGGCTGCCCTTCGTCGGCTGGGGGCTCATGGCGGTGCGCTGCATCGCCATCGATCGCTCGAGCGGGGTCGCGGCCCGCGAGCAGGTGGTGCAGCAGGGCGCGCGCCGCCTGAAGGAAGGGCTCTGGGTCACGATCTTTCCCGAGGGCACGCGGGTCGCCCCCGGCAAGCGCGGGCGCTACGGCATCGGCGGCGCGCTCCTCGCCGCCCGGACCGGTGCGCCGATCCTGCCCATCGCGCACAATGCGGGGGAGTTCTGGCCGCGCTACGCCTTCCGCAAGCGCCCGGGCTGCGTGAAGGTCGTGATCGGCCCGCTCATCCGCACCGAAGGCCGTGACGCCGTGTCCGTGAATCGCGAAGTGGAGCAGTGGATCGAGGGGCAGATGCAGCGCATCTCGGGAGTGCGCCATGGCGGCGCGTGAGCTCGTTTCCCGCGACCAGCGGCGCATGGCGCTCGGCGCCGACGTGGTGGAGTACGTGCTCGTGCGCCGGCGCGGCCGCCGCGGCGTCGGCCTCAAGGTGGACGAGAACGGCCTCACCGTGAGCGCGCCCTCCTCGATGCCGCTCGCGCGGATCGAGGCGCTGGTCCGCGAGAGCGAGCGCTGGGTGCTGCGCAAGGTCGCCGAGTGGCGCAGCCGGAAGGTGCCGCGGGTGTCGTGGTGCGACGGCGGCATGTTCCCCTACCTCGGCCGCGAGCTCGTGCTGCGGCTGGCCGCGGGGCCGCGGACGAGCGCCCAGCGGATCGAGCAGGAGCTGCGCGTCACCGTGCGCGAGGCGGCCGAGCCGGAAGTGCGGCGCGTCGTGGTGGCGTGGTACAAGCGCTGCGCGCGCGAGGAGCTGGGCGAGCGCCTCGCCGAGCTCGCCGCGCGGGCGGGGCTCGCTGCGCCGCGCTTCTTCCTTTCCTCGGCGCTCGCGCGCTGGGGCAGCTGCAACTCGCGGCGCGAGATCCGGCTCGCTTGGCGGCTCCTCAAGGCGCCGCCGGCGCTCGTCGACTACGTGATCTGCCACGAGCTCGCGCACCTGCGCCACATGAACCATTCGGCCGCCTTCTGGGCCGAAGTGGAGCGGCAGTGCCCCGACTACCGGCGCCTGCGCGCCGCGCTCTTCGCGACCGACCACCTGTACCGCGCCTTCTAGTACCGCACCCTCCCAGGAGCAACGCATGCGCATCCTGCACACCATGATCCGCGTGGGCGACCTCGACCGCTCGATCCGCTTCTATACCCAGGTCCTCGGCATGAAGGAGCTGCGCCGCAAGGATTACCCGGACGGGCGCTTCACGCTCGCGTTCGTCGGCTACGGCGACGAGAGCGAGCAGGCGGTGCTCGAGCTCACCCACAACTGGGACACGAAGTCCTACGACCTCGGCAACGGCTTCGGCCACGTCGCGATCGCGGTCCCCGACGCCTACAAGGCCTGCGAGGCGGTGAAGGCGCAGGGCGGGAAGGTGACGCGCGAAGCCGGGCCGATGAAGTTCGGCGGCAGCGTGATCGCCTTCGTCGAGGATCCGGACGGCTACAAGATCGAGTTCATCCAGCGGGCGTAGCGCCCGCGCCCGCCCTGCCGGCGGAGGGGACGACCGGCAATCAAGTGAGCGCCACCAGCTCCTCGTCGCCCTGCTGCTCGCGCTCGAACTTGAGGAACTCGTAGTATCCGAAGCGCGTGCTGTCCGGGTACTTGCGGCAAACGCCGGGACGCGCCTCGTAGACGCTGCAGCGGCGCTTTTCCTGGTCGAGGAACATGCACGCCGAGTCGAAGACCTTGTCCTTGCGATGCCGCAGCATGCGCACCTTGCCCTTCGCATCGGGCTTGGTGAAGCGCTCCTCGGCCTGGGCGTAGGTGAGGGAGAAGCGGCGCGCGAGGCGCTCGATGTCGCGCTTCGTCACCTCGATCTCGGTGTAGGTGCAGCAAAAGGCCGGGCACTTGTCGCAGTGGTACTGGACGCGGATGGGGACGGGAAAGGGCTTGGAGTTCTTCATCTTGTTCGCGGTGGGATGAAGAGGGCGATTCTACTGTCTAGGGCCCTAGGACACGAGGCCTTGACAAGCGTTCAGTGCCCCGATCCTTGCGCGAGCGCCGCGTCGGCGAGCGCCACGAACTCGCGGACCGAGAGCGTCTCGCCGCGCCGTCCCGGATCGATGCCGGCGGCCGCGTAGGCCGCCTCGGGCACGAAGGCGCGCGCCGAATTGCGCAGGGTCTTGCGCCGCTGCGAGAAGGCCGC
>DATIVM010000168.1:0-2314 GCA_035465975.1 Usitatibacter sp. | reverse complement strand
CATACGTGGTGTAGTAGCCCGCCAGGGTGCCGAGCACGGCGAGCGTGAGGGGGCTGCGCGCGAGGGGCGCGGCGCCCGCCGCGGCGCCATGGAACCGGATCTCGAAGAGGCGCCACGCGATGCGCGCCACGAGGACGACCGAGAGCGCAATGCCGATGTGCGCGTTGGGCGTGTAGAACCAGCCTTCGGGCGTGCGCTCGAAGCGCGTGAGCCGCAGGCCCCATGCCGCGAGCGCGATGCCCGCGGCGGTTCCCGCGGCGAGCGCGGCGAGCGCGGCGCCGTTCGCGACCGCCGCGAGCGCGAGCATCGCGATGAGCAGCGGGAAGAAGGCGAGCGCCGTCCAGTGGCGCCAGGCGCGCGAGCGCTGGCGCCCGACGAGGCGGCGCAGGCGCGAATAGAGGCGCCATGCGATGAGCGGCACCAGCGCGACGAAGACGATCGTGGACGGCGTCATGGGCTCCCCCGGGTTGCGTGCAGCGCGCGCTCGAGCACGGTATCCACGCCGCGCGCGTAATCGGCGAACGTCCAGCGCACCGGGATCGACGGCGCGAGGTCGCCGCCGGCGACATCATAGTAGAAGTCCGGCCACCAGCAGCGCAGCTCGCGGCAGCCGTGCGCCCAGTCGTGATAGCCCGTGGAGACGCCGATGCGGATTCCCGAGTTCGGAAGCCGTGCGGGCGTGCCCTCCGCCCAGAACGCGAGGCGGTCGCCGGGCGCGGATCCGGCCACGATCGCGCGCGGGCCGGCGAAATGCTTCGCGAGCACCGCGGTGATGATCGCGGCCGAGAACGTGGTCTCGTCGGTGAGGATGACGAGGCGGCCGTCGGGCGCGAGACGGCGCGGCAGCGCGCGGATCGCCCGATACACGGTGGGATAGTCGCCGCCCGCGTCGAAGCGCAGGTCGAGCACGATGCGCCGCCAGGGGGGATCGTGCTCGTCTCCCAGGGCGCGGTCGATGCGCCTTGCGATGCGCTCCCCCGCTTCGTCGCGCACCTGCCACAAATGGAGATAGAGCGTGCGGTCCTCGCCGAGCGTCGTCGCATAGGTGACGTGCGCGGGCCCGCGCAGGCTGGGCGGGATCGCGCGCGCCTCGAGGAGCGCGTGCCAGGTGCCCGGCGCCTCGTCGGGCAGCGGCACGGGCGAGCGCAGGCGCCCGGGCTTCACCGCGCGCGGCGCCTCCGAGGGCGGGATCGCATCGACGTCGACCTCGCGCTCGCGGCCGGCGGCATCCCGCACTCGCAGCGCCAACTGCCGCGCGCCCGCCTCCGGGTGCAGCGCGTTCAGCGCCGCGGGCGATTCCAGCAGCACGGGGCTCACCGAACGGACGTATTCGCGCGTTCCCGCGAAATAGGCCGACGCCTCCTCCTCGAGCTTTTCCGGCGCGTACCCGTCGATCGCGAGCACGCGCGCGCCGAGCAGCGCCTCGTGGCCGGCGCGCGCGCGGATCACGTACAGGCCCTCGGGAAACCACGCGAAGCGCAGCGGCACCGCGGCGAGCTTCTCGCGCCAGGAGACGAGGTCGACGTTGGTGTGCGCGTTGCCCGAGAGCGCCACCGCCTTCGCCACGCCGAGGAAGAACCCCGCGTCGTCGATCGTCGGCGCGCGCGCGCGAAGCGCCGCCACCTCGCGCGCGAAGCGCGCCCGGCCCTCGGCGCCGAAGCTGCGATCGACTTCGGGCAGCTGCGCGAGCATGTCGAGGTCCCGCAGGCGCGCGGCGGCGCGATCGCGCGGCGGCGGCGCCTTCGGCACCGGCAGCGGCGTGCCGTAGCGCAGGTCGAGCACCTTCTCGTAGAGGGCTTCGCCCTTCCAGGCGAGGAGCGCCGCGGCGAGCGCGGCGGCGATCGGCAGCACGACTAGCAGGCGGCGCCGGATTCGGACGTTCGGCATCCCCCGAATCATGCCTCGGCTGCCATGCCCG
Organism: Usitatibacter sp.; assembly: GCA_035465975.1. Classification (GTDB taxonomy): domain Bacteria; phylum Pseudomonadota; class Gammaproteobacteria; order Burkholderiales; family Usitatibacteraceae; genus Usitatibacter. The sequence continues at coordinate 396 of DATIVM010000168.1, read as the reverse complement.
GCGCCATTTCCGTTGATCCGGCGCAAGCCTCGCGCAAGCGAGGAGCCGGAATTCCCTGTAGAAGGCCCGCCGGGCGCACCGGTTTCTTGCGCTGGCGCAAAGGGAGGAGGCGGCCTTCGTCCGGTATAATTTGTGCTCGCAATTCAGGGGGTTCTTCCCTCGCTCTCGATGCTCCTCTTCTGGTCTCTCGCCGCGCTGATGGTGCTCGTCGCGCTGGCCTTCATCCTGGTGCCCCTGCTGCGTCCACGTTCCTCCGCCGCGCCTTCGGTGGTCGAGGCGAACCTCGACGTGCTGCGCAGCCAGCGCCGCGAGATCGAGGCCGATGTCGCGACCGGCGTGCTTCCCGCGGATGCGCGCGAGGAGGCGCTCGCCGAGCTCGTGGACCGCGCGAGCGAC
>DATIVM010000167.1:0-10535 GCA_035465975.1 Usitatibacter sp. | reverse complement strand
GAGCGTGAGCCCCAGCCAGGCGAGCTGGCGGCAGACGGCCGCGCGAATGCCGGGCGCGTTCTCCCCGACGCCGGCGGTGAAGACCAGCGCGTCGAGCCCGCCGGCGGCCGCGACGAGCGAGGCGACCTCGCGCGCGATGCGATAGACGAAGAGCTCGATCGCTTCCCGCGCGGCGGGCACGTCGCTCGCGAGGAGCGTGCGCACGTCGCCGCCCATCCCCGAGACGCCCGCGAGGCCGCACTCGCGGTAGAGCATCGACTCGATGCGCTTCGCGTCCATGCCGCGCGCCTCGAGCAGCCAGAGCAGGATTCCCGGATCGACATCGCCGGGCCGCGTGGCCATCGGAATGCCGCTCAACGGGCTGAATCCCATCGATGTCGCGACGCTCTCGCCGTCCACCATCGCGCAGAGGCTCGCGCCGCTGCCCAGGTGCGCGACGACGCACCGTCCCGCGGCCGCCTGCGGCGCGGCTTTCCGCAACGCCTGCGCGATGAATTCATACGACAGCCCGTGGAATCCGAAGCGGCGCGCGCCGGCCTCGGTGAGCGCGCGAGGCAGGGCGTAGATCGATGCCACGCGCGGCATCGTGCGGTGGAAGGCCGTGTCGAAGCACGCGACCTGCGCAAGGCCGGGGTGACGTCGCGCGAGGATCTCGATCGGCTCGAGGTTGGCGGGCAGGTGCAGCGGAGCGAAGGGCACGAGCGAGCGCAGGCGCTCGATGAGCGGGCCGTCCACACGCGCCGGCTCCGTGTGCTCGAGCCCACCGAGCGCCACGCGATGCCCCGCCGCGACGAGGCGCTGGCCGCGCAGATGTTCCTCGGTCCATTCGACGAGCGCCTGGAGCAGGCGCTCGAGGCCGATGTCCGCCCCGGCCTCCCAGCGGCGATCGGCGAGCACGCGGCCTTGCGGATCCCGGGCGAAGAGTCGCGGATGCTCGGCGAGGCTCTCGATCTCCCCGCGCGCCTCGGCGAGGAGCTCGCCCGCCGGGCCCGACCGGTACAGCCCGAACTTGAGGCTGGAGGAGCCGGCGTTGAAGACGACGATCGCGCCGTCGTGCGCGCTCACGCGAGCACCGCCTTGCGCCGGCCTTTGCGTCGCGCATGGGCGACGAGGACGGCGACCGCGCACGACGCGAGCCGGGTCTTCGCGCCGTCCGAGCGGCTCGTGAGGATGATGGGCACGCGGGCGCCGAGCACGATGCCCGCGGCTTGCGCGTCGGCGAGATACTCGAGCTGCTTGGCGAGCATGTTGCCCGATTCGAGGTCGGGCACGACGAGCACGTCCGCCGAGCCCGCGACGGGGGAATCGATGTGCTTGATCTTCGCCGCCCGGATGCTCACCGCGTTGTCGAAGGCGAGCGGGCCGTCGACGATGCCGCCCGAGATCTGGCCCCGGTCCGCCATCTTGCACAGCGCTGCGGCGTCGATCGTCGAGGCGATCTTCGCGGTCACCGTCTCCACCGCCGACAGGATCGCCACCTTCGGCCGCGCGATGCCGAGGATGTGCGCGAGGTCGATCGCGTTCTGCACGATGTCGACCTTGTCGTCGAGGGTGGGGTAGATGTTGATGGCCGCGTCGGTCACGAGCAGCGTGCGCGGATAGGTCGGTACGTCGAGGACATAGACATGGCTGACACGGCGCTCCGTCCGCAGTCCCGTGTCCGCCCGCATCACCTCGTGCATCAGCTCGTCGGTATGGAGGCTTCCCTTCATCAGCGCCTCGCATTTTCCGGAGCGGCAGAGCTCCACCGCCCGAGCTGCCGAAGCGTGGCTGTGCGGCGTGGCCTCGATGCGGTAGCGGTCGAGGGCGACGCGTGCGCGCTTCGCGGCGAGCCGCATGCGAGCCGGTGGCCCGACGAGCACCGGATCGATGAGCCCCTCGCGAGCGGCTCCGGCCGCGCCGAGCATCGCGACGTCGCTGCACGGATGGCAGACGGCGACGCGGATCGGCTCGAGCGCGGCGGCCCGTTCGATCAGTTTGCGGAAGACATGGTGAGTCCGGGTCAATGCATTCTCCTTCTTTTTCCGGAACCGACGCCGCTCGGCGGCGGCGCTCGCACCGATGGTCGGCCGCCGCGACGCCATGTACTGAGCGCCGTTCGCCTGCAAGGACGGGATCGGCTTGAGACGACCAGCGTACGCTTCGCGGGGCCGGGTCGATTGGCGCAGATCAACCGGATTGCCATGGTGAGGCGCATGGAATGCGTGTCGACCCACGGCGAGCGGAAATTTCACTCACAATATGTCATCGGCACCCGGAGGAATCCATGGCAGGCAAGAAGACCGACAAGCCCCTCGACCGCAAGGGGCAGATCGACGCGCTGCTCCTCAAGCCCGGCGTCGTCGGCAAGAAGATCAACGGGCTCGACGCGTACTTCGTCGGTGACCGCATGTTCGCCTGCATCAGCGGCAAAGGCATCGGGCTGCGCCTGCCGGTGGCGGTCGCGACCGAGCTGCAGTTCTCGCGGGAAAACGTCGTGCCGTTCCAGCCGGGCGGCCTGGCGAGCTCCCGCGAGTGGATCCAGATCGACCGCGAAGATGCGGCGGACTATGTGAAGGACCTCGAGCTCTTCCAGGCCGCGATGGATTTCGTGAGGAGCACGGGACGCTAGGCCGCCTCCCGCTCACCGGCACACGGCGTTGCGCCCGCGATGCTTCGCCCGGTATAGCGCCTTGTCGGCCCTCGCGACCACCGCGCCGGCATCCGCGTCCCCGTCCTCGCTTTCGGCCACGCCGATGCTCACGGTCACCTTGAGCATCCCGGCCGCCGCCGGGGCGCGATTGCGTCCGCTCCGCCCGGTCTTCTTGCGCGCGGCCGATCGCAGCCGGAACGGATGCGAGGCGATGTCCTGGCGCAGCGCTTCGAGGCGCTCCATCGCGTCCTCCGAATCGCTGCCGGAAAACAGGAGCGTGAACTCCTCGCCGCCGTAGCGGTAGGCGCGCGCGCCGGGCACGCGCAAGAGCGCGCGGGCGATCATCTTGAGGACCTGGTCGCCGGTGTCGTGGCCATGGACGTCGTTGACGCGCTTGAAATGATCGACATCGACCATCGCGAGGATGTAGCGCCGGCCGATCGCCGCGAGGTGCTCGTCGAGCGCGCGCCGGCTGAGGAGCCCGGTCAGCGGATCGCGGAACGCCATGTGGAAGATGTCCTGCAGCACGGCGATCGCGAGCACGAGCGCGGCGGTCGCCACGTACAGCCGGCTCGTGTCCGGGCTGCCGGCCGCGCGCGCGGAGAGCGCGAACGCGATCATCCCCGCGGCGAGCGCGAGCGCCGCGGCCTCGCGGCGATGCAGCCACGCCCCGAGGGCGCTCGCGAGCCCGATCGCCGTCGCGGCGAGCGCGACCTGTCCCGTCGCGCCTTCCGGCAAGCGGGCGACGTAGGTCTTCGAGAGCAGCGCGCCGATCACCGCGGGGAACGCGTTGCACAACGCCACGATCGCCGCGCTCCCGATGGCGAGGGCCGCCGCCCGCTGCAATCCCCGGGCACTGCGCAGGGCGCTCTCCCGTCCCCACGCGGCGAGCCCGAAAGCGAGCGGCAGCGCGACGGTGGCGGCGTGATAGAGGGCGCTGCCCGGCAACGCTCGCACGGCCGCGTAGGCGAGCGCGAGCGCGGCGAGCGAGAAGAACGTGCGGCTGCGGCCGAAGCCCAGGCTCACCGCGAGCCCGATGCCGATGGCGATGTGCGGCGCGTAGAGCTTGAGCCCGGCGAGCGAGGCGGGAACGTCGCGCAGGTGGGGAAGGGCGAGGTGGGCGAGGAGCAGCGCCCCCAGCGGTACGAGGAGCGCGGACAGCAGCCGGAGAAGCGCCATCGCGTCTTGTCAGAGCGGCGTAAGCCCGAGCGCCGAGCGGAATCTGCTCTTGATGAAGGGGCCGTCGCGCGGCGCAAGCGCGCGCGGCGGCTCGTTCGCCTCGATGAGGACCTGCACGAACGTGGGTGCCTGGCGCGCGTCGATGCGGCGTGCGATTTCGTCGCAATCGCCGGGATCGCCGGTCGAGAACGCCTCGGCGATCCCGCAGCCTTTCGCGACCGCCACGAAATCGAGGCCGAGGCTCGAATGGCTTCGTTGCATGCCGGTCTCGCCATAGTGGCCGTTGTCGAGGACGACGATCGTGAGGTTCTTCGGCCGCTTCGCGCCGATCGTGGCGAGGCTGCCGAGGCCCATCAGCTGCTCGCCGTCGCCGGTGACGACCACGACCGATTTGCGCGGCTGCGCCAGGGCGAGCCCGAGGCCCATCGAAGCCGCCCCTCCCATCGCGCCCCAGAGGTAATAGTTCAGGTCGCGGTCGCCCGCCGCGAAGACGTCGTATGTCGCCGATCCGAGGCCGGTGATCACCAGCGCGTCGGGAATGCGCGCGAGGAGCGTTGCCACGAATTCGCGGCGGTCGGCCCGCTTCGTCGCGGCTGCCTTCATTTCCGCTCCCACTTCTTCCGCCCGATGAGGCGCTGGCCCAGGAGCACCGCGACCCTGTCGCCGGCTTCGAAGGCCGCATCCAGGCCGGCGGACACGATCTCCTCGACTTCCTCGGCGCGCGAGGCCCGCAGCACGTGGATCCCCATGAGCTCCAATGCGGATTGCGTGCGCTTTCCCATGGGTCCCTGCCACGGGTTGAACTCGGCGAACTCGCCGCGCATCGTGACGAGGGCGAAGAACGGGAAGTCGGCCGATTGCAGGAGCGAGAGCATGTTCACGCAGTTGCCCACGCCGCTGCTCTGCATGAGGAGCACCGCGCGCTCGCCGCCGAGCCACGCGCCGCAGGCGAGGGCGACGCCTTCCTCCTCGGTGGTGAGGACCACGTCGTCGATCCCGGGATCGGCGATCGCGCGGCGAATCAGCTCCGAATGTCCCGCATCCGGCACGTACGCGACCTGCCGCACGCGGGCGGCCTTGAGGGCGCCGAAGATCGCGTCCTGCCAGGCAGGAGCGGTTGGCCTCGCCTCGTTCATCGCCTTTCGGCGACCTGCGCGAGGGCGGCCCGCAGGTCCAGCGCCGCCATCGGCACGCTCCCGTCCTTCGGCGTATTGGCCTCGAGCTGCCGGTCGAAGTCGGCGAGGAGCCTCGTGGCGTCGATGCCCGGCTGCATCGCGACCGCCGCGCCGAAGAGCGCCAGCGTGAGCCGCAGGTTCTGCTCGTTGGTCGAAGTGGCTTCGGCGATCCGCGCGACCGCTTCCGCCGACTTCTGCGTGGCCTCTCCCGAAGCCTCGATCGCCCGGCGGACGGCCTGGGCGAACTCCTCGAGCGGCGATTCCATGTCCGGCTCCTCTCCTAGGTCTTCGCGCCCTCGAACGTCTTGATCGCCTCGCTCGCGACGCGGAACGCATCGAGCGCCGCCGGCATGCCGCAATAGATCCCCGCCTGCAGCAGGATCCCGCGGATCTCCTCGACGGTCACGCCGTTGCGCAGCGCCCCCTGCACGTGGACCTTCAGCTCGTGCGGGCGGTTCAACGCGGTGAGCATCGCGAGGTTGATGATGCTGCGGGTCTTCCGCGGCAGGTCGGTGCGGCCCCACACGGCGCCCCAGCAGTACTCGGTCACCAGCTCCTGCATCGGGCGGGTGAAGTCGTCGGCGCTCGCCAGCGACCGCTCGACGTGCTCCGCGCCGAGCACCGCCTTGCGGTTCTCCAAGCCCTTCTCGAACAGCTCGCTCCTGGCCATCGTCACGCTCCTCGGTGGAATGCCGCGATTGGGAAGTCAGTGCTGCCGCAGCCCCAGCATCGAGCGGGCTTCGGCGGGTGTCGCCACCTCGCCGCCGAGCAGGCGCACGATCTGCACGGCGCGCTCGACGAGCGGCGCATTGCCGGGCGAGAGCACCCCGGGGTCGAGGTAGAGGTTGTCCTCGAGGCCGACGCGCACGTGGCCGCCGAGGATCACGGCCTGCGCGACCATCGGGAACTGCATGCGCGAGATGCCGAAGCCGGCCCAGATGGCGTCGGGGGGAAGCAGGCTCTTCATGTGCAGCATGCTTTCCGCCGTCGCGGGCGAGCCCCACGAGATGCCGAGGCAGATCTGGAAGAGGGCGGGGCGCGCGATGAGCCCGTCCTCGATCATCTTGCGCGCGAGCATGATGTGGCCGGGCTCGAACACCTCGAGCTCCGGCTTCGCGCCGGTCTCCGCGATCGCCTTCGCCATGATGCGCAGGTGCTGCGGCGTGTTGAGGAAGCCGGTCTCGCCGAAGTTCATCGATCCCACGTCGAGGCTGCAGATGTCGGGGCGCAGCTGCGCCACGTGGCGCACGCGATCCAGCGGCTGCGTCATCGTGGTGCCCGGCCCGCCCACGCGCGGATCGCCTTCGCTCGGCACGAAGCGCGATCCCGGTCCCGTCGTGAGGTTGACGAGGATCTCGCAGCGCGCGCCGCGGATCCGCTCGACCACCTCGCGGTAGTACTCCACGTTCTGGCTCGCGAGCCCGGTCTTCGGGTCGCGCACGTGGATGTGCGCGATGGCCGCACCGGCGTTCGCCGAATCGATCACCGCCTGCGCGATCTGCTCGGGCGTGACCGGGACGTGCGGGCTCTTCTTCGTCGAGTCGGCGCCGCCGGTCACGGCGCAGCTCACGATGGTCTTGGTCATGGGTTCGTGCGCCTGTCGTCGCTCAGCCGATGTGCCTGCGGAAGAAATCGAGCGTGCGCTCGCGGGCCGCCTTCGCGGAGGCGGCGTCGTACGAGCCGCGCTGGTCGCAGTTGAAGCCGTGGCCCGCGGGGTAGTAGTACGTCGTCGCCTCGGGGTGCTTCGCCGCGACTTCCTTCGCCTTGTCGAGCGTGATCGAGTGATCCTTCTCGCCGAAGTGCAGCATCATCGGGCAGCGCGGCTTCTCGTTCACGAGGCTCGGGATGGAGCCGCCGTAGTACGCCACCGCGCAGGCGATGCCGGAAAGCCGCGCGGAAGCGGCCCACACCACGGCGCCGCCCCAGCAGTAGCCGACGATGCCGACCTTGCCGGCCGACTTCCCGTAGTCCACGGCCGCCGCCACGTCCGCGACCGCCTGGTCCCAGGACACCTTGTTCTTCATCTCCACGCCCGCCGAGATCTCGGGCTGGCTGTACCCCGATTCGTAGCCGCGCTGCACGCGGTCGAAGAGCGCCGGCGCGATGGCGAGGTAGCCATCGGCGGCGAAGCCGTCCGCCACCGAGCGGATGTGGCTGTTCACGCCGAAGATCTCCTGCACGACGACGACCGCGCCGCGCGGCGTCCCGGCCGGCTCCGCGACGTATGCCTGCAGCTCCTGGCCGTCCGCGGCCTTCAATTGCACGTTGCTGCCCATCGGATCCACCTCTTCTTGTTCGACGTGAATTTTGACGCAGAATAGCATCATGCGATTGCTGAATCCGGGGACCGACCTCGAGGCGTTCTTCTCGCGGGTCGCGCGGGCGCCGGAGCGCGTGCTCTTCCTGGACTACGACGGCACGCTCGCCCCGTTCCACCCCGATCCCTCGCTCGCCGTGCCCTACGACTTCGTGCCGGAGCGGCTGAAGGCGCTCACCGGGGACCAGGCGACGCGTGTCGTGATCGTGAGCGGGCGGCCGCTCGGGGAGCTGCGCCCCCTGCTCGAGACCGTGACCCATCACGAGGCGTGGGGCGCGCACGGCTGGGAGCACCACACGCCGGAGGCCGGGCTCAGGCGCTTCGAGCCGGAAGCCACGGCGCTGCGCCAGCTCACGCTCGCCGAGGCGCCGGCCCGGCTCCTCGAGGCGGAAGGGGCGCGCGTGGAGCGCAAGCTCGCGAGCGTGGCCATGCACTGGCGCGGATTGCCCGAGGCCCAGGCCCGCGACATCGGGGAACGGATCGTGAAGGCGTGGAAGGAGATCGCCGACGCGAACGTGGAGCTCCTGCCGTTCGAAGGCGGCATGGAGCTGCGCGTGCGCGGGCGGACCAAGGCGAATGCGGTGAAGGAGGTGCTCGCGCGGACCTCGCCGCAGGCCGCGTGCGCCTACCTGGGCGACGACATTACCGACGAGGACGCGTTCGCCGCGATCGGGGGCCGCGGCCTCGCGGTGCTCGTGGGACCGGAGCTGCGGCGCACCTCGGCGGATCTCTGGATCCGTCCACCGAAGGAGCTCGAGCGCTTCCTCGAGCGATGGGCGATCGCGGCGAACCCCTCGTAGCGGCTCGCTACCGGAGCAGGCCCTCCGGTTCGGGGAGCGCGCCTGCGTCGGCCGCGATCGCTTCGGCGGCGCCGTGCGCCACCGGCTTCGCATCGCGGGTGAGCTGCCCGAGGAACCGCAGGGCGGTGCGGCTCGGCAGGAAGAAGTAGCCGCCGCCGACCACCGTCACGAGCTGCGGAAGGTCGGGCAGCCGCACCGGGCCGTAAGCGGTGGGAATGGTGAAGCGGTGCGCTCCCGTGCCGAGGATCGCATCGACCTCGTTCCGCAGCCCGTGCATGTGCGGGTTGAGGAGCGTAGGAGCGCCCGACGCGAAGCAGGCGGTGGCGGTTGGTCGCCGCGATCTCCTCCATGGAACCCGGGAAGCGGGTATCGCGCGGGTTCGCGCGCCGGATGTGCGATCCGAACGGGCAGCCGATCGCGTTCGGGCGCCGCGCGCGCGGAAAATTCCGCGTTCCGGTCAGCGCGTGCCGCCCTCGATGCGGATGGCGGCGAAGGCGTCCGGCACCTGCTCCGAGAGCAGCCGGTCGATGCGCCCCGCGCGCGGCTGGTGCACGAACGGGCGGCGCGGGTAGATGCGGTCGTTCACCCACGCGCGGCTCCATCCCGCCGTCGTGGCGATGCACTCGCGCGCGAAGCCCGGCAGCGCGAAGCGCTCCTCCTGCTCGAGGCAGCCGGAGAGGAAGACGTCCACGTAGGACTGCGCGATCGGGAATCGCGCGTCGGGAAGCTCGACCCGCGCCGGGTCGGTCACGTAGATCCAGGCCTGCGCGCGCGCGCCGGTCGGGAAGTCGCGCTCGAGCGCGTGGATTGCATCGGGGGCGAGGCTCGCGCGGCAATAGGACGATTCGCGCCGGTCCGTGGCGCCGAGCTCCGCGGCGTCGACCTCGTATGCGACCGCGTTCATGCGCCCGCGCGGCTCCGCGCGAGCGCCGAGGTAGGTGGTGGAGAAGCCGATCGAGGTGCCGCGCGCGAACCAGCCGCGCTCGTAGCCCGCGATCTCCACCGGATGCGCGGGGCCGGCGCGCGGCGAGGTGCGCCTGCGCGACTCGTCCTCCATGAGGCTGCCGTAACCGACGATGAGCTGCGGCCGCGAGGGATCGGCCTGGGGGTGGCAGTCGCGCGGCGCGGCGGCGATGCGCGGCGCTTCGGCCGCGCAGGCGGCGAGCGCGAGCGCGAGAAGCGCGAGGAGGGGCAGCGGGCGTTCGGCCATCGCGGGCGGCTCTTCGGACAAGCCGCCATTGTTGCAGAACGCGGCGGCTCGATGGAGTGCGCGTCCGCGCGCCCGCGGGCGCGCGCCTCAGGAGTCGTGCAGGTCGAACCGGTCGCCGAACTCGCCCGAAAGCCATCCGAGCAGCCGGTCGCACGATGTGGACTCGCATCGCCCGCAACGGGGGATCACCCAGTTGGGCTGCCGGAACCACTTGCGGGGCACGCTGACCGGCAGCGGGACGCCGCGCACGGCGCAGGGAAAGTTGCGCGTGCGGTTGAACTCGCGCGACAGCAGCGACCGCAGCTTCTCTGGCGAATACAGGGGCTTCCGGAAGGCCATGGTCCGCCCATGTTGCTGGCAGGGGAAATGGCAGTCTCGCCCCGTCGGCGCGGGGACCGGTTGAGGTACGTCAATGCCGGGACGTATCGCGTCGCCGAGGGGCTCAGAACCCGAGCTTCGACCCCGCGCCGAGCAGGGTCGCGATGCCGAGCGCGGCGAAGATCGCCGCGGCGATGGAATGCACCAGCCGCATCGGGATCTTCTGCGCGAGCTTCTCGCCCACGAACACCGCCGGCACGTCGGCGATCAGCATGCCGAGCGTGGTGCCGACCACCACGAGCACCGGCGTGCCGTAGTGCGCCGCGAGCGCGATGGTGGCGAGCTGCGTCTTGTCGCCCATCTCCGCGAGGAAGAAGGTGACGAGCGTCGCGCCGAAGACGCCCGCGGACCTGGCGAGCTTCGCCTCGTCCTTCTCGATCTCGTCGGGAACCAGCGTCCACGCCGCCATGCCGAGGAAGGAGACGCCGAGGATCCAGCGCAGCACCGCCGGGCTCACGTGCGAGGTGATCCACGCGCCCAGCGCGCCGGCGAGCCCGTGGTTCACGAGCGTCGCGACGAGGATGCCCGCCACGATGGGCAGCGGCTTCTTGAAGCGCGCGGCGAGGAGGAAGGCGAGGAGCTGCGTCTTGTCGCCGACCTCCGCGAGGGCGACTACGCCCGTGGAGACGAGGAGGGATTGCACGCGAACCCTGCGCCGATCGTCGCGCTCATTCCCCCTTCCACCGCGGCGCGCGCTTGTTGAGGAACGCGTCCATCCCCTCGCGGAAATCGGCGCTCGTGTAGCACATCAGGATCAGGTCCTCGGCCTCCTCGCGGCTGAGGCGCTGCTGCAGGCGCCGCAGCCCCTCCTTGGTGGCGCGCAGCGTGAGCGGGGCGTTGCCCG
>DATIVM010000166.1:0-5275 GCA_035465975.1 Usitatibacter sp. | reverse complement strand
CGGGCTCCTTGAGCGCGCGGGGAAGGCGCACGCCGCGCTCGCGCGCGCCCGCCGCCGGCGGCCGCCCCTGCACGTTAGCCGCCACGCGGACGAATCTCCTCGAAGGCGATGAGGTTGCCGTCGGGGTCCTTCACCACGAACCAGCGCGTGCCCCAGGGCGTGGGCTCGGGCTTCGTCACGACGTTCGCGCCCTTGGGAAGCTCCTTGAAGCGCGCGTCGAGGTCGTGCACGTCGAGGTGCATCGTGGGCTTCGCATCCCCGCCTTGCTTCTCGGCGAGCACCAGCTCCACGCCGCCGCCCGAGAGCACCACGCCGCGTCCCGAGCCGTTGCCGCCCCATTTGCGGGTGACGCTCCAGCCGAGCTTGTCGCGGTAGAACGCGAGGGACTTCTCGAAGTCCCTCGGCGCGATGAAGAGATGATGGAACCGGTCGGTCATGGCGCGCCTCCCCTCAGGTGCGTCCGTTGCCCTGCGCGTCGACCACGGCGAGCGCGGTCATGTTGATGATGCGTCGCACCGTGGCGGTGGGCGTGAGGATGTGCACCGGCTTTGCCGCCCCGAGGAGCATCGGGCCCACGGTAATGCCGTAGCCGCCCACGGTCTTCAGCAGGTTGAAGGAGATGTTCGCGGCATCGAGCGTAGGCATGACGAGGAGGTTCGCCTCGCCCTTGAGGCGCGAATTGGGGAAGGCGTTGAGCCGCACCTCCTCGGAGAGCGCCGCGTCGCCGTGCATCTCGCCCTCGACCTCGAGCTCCGGCGCGCGCTCGCGCAGGAGCGCCAGCGCCTCGCGCATCTTCGCCGCCGAGGGCGCGTCGCTCGTCCCGAAGCTCGAGTGCGAGACCAGCGCCACCTTGGGCGTGAGCCCGAAGCGGCGGATCTCCTCGGCTGCGAGGAGCGTCATCTCGAGGAGCTGCTCGGGCGTGGGATCGAGGTTCACGTAGGTGTCGCAGATGAACAGCGTGCGCCGCGGCAGCATCAGCGCGTTCATCGCGTAGTAGTGCTTCACGCCGGGGCGCTTGCCGATCACGTTGTCGATGAAGGGCAGGTGGTTCTTGTAGGTGCCCACCATGCCGCAGATCATGCCGTCGGCCTCGCCGCGATGGACCATCATCGCGCCGATGAGCGAGAGGCGCCGGCGCATCTCGAGCTTCGCGTACGGGATGGTCACGCCGCGCCGCTCCATCATGCGGTAGTACTGCATCACATAGTCGCGATGGCGCGGGTCGCCCTCGGGGTTCACCAGCTCGAAATCGACGCCCGGCCGGATGCGCAGGCCGTGGCGCTCGAGGCGCCGCTCGAGGACCGTGGGGCGGGCGACGAGGATCGGCTTCGCGAGCCCCTCGTCCACGACCACCTGCACGGCGCGCAGCACCCGCTCGTCCTCGCCCTCGGTGAAGACGATGCGCTTGGGCGTCTCCTTCGCCTTGGCGAACACGGGCTTCATGATGAGGCCCGAGTGGTAGACGAACTCGTTGAGCTTCTGGATGTAGGCCGGGAAGTCCTTGATGGGATCGGTCGCCACACCGCTCTCCATCGCCGCCTTCGCCACGGCGGGCGCGATCTTCACGATGAGGCGCGGGTCGAAGGGCCGCGGGATGAGGTATTCCGGGCCGAAGCGCACGTTCTGCGAGCCGTACGCCTGCGCCACGATGTCCGACTGCTCGGCGAGCGCGAGATCCGCGATGGCGTGCACCGCCGCGAGCTTCATCTGCTCGTTGATGGCGGTCGCGCCCACGTCCAGCGCGCCGCGGAAGATGAACGGGAAGCAGAGGACGTTGTTCACCTGGTTCGGGTAGTCGGAGCGGCCGGTCGCGATCACCGCGTCGTCGCGCACCTTCTTCACTTCCTCGGGGAGGATCTCCGGCACCGGGTTCGCGAGCGCGAGGATGAGGGGCTTCGGCGCCATCTGCGCGACCATCGCGGGCTTCAGCACGCCGCCCGCGGAGAGGCCGAGGAAGACGTCCGCGCCGCCGATCACCTCGGCGAGCGTGCGCGCATCGGTCTTGCGGGCGTAGCGCGCCTTGTTGTCGTCCATCTCCTCCTTGCGGCCCTGGTACACGACGCCCTTGATGTCCGTGACCCAGATGTTCTCCATGCGCATGCCGAGCGCGACCAGCATGTCGAGGCAGGCGAGCGCCGCCGCGCCCGCGCCGGAGGCGACGAGCTTCACCTTCGAGATGTCTTTGCCGACCACGCGCAGGCCATTGAGGATCGCCGCGCCGACGATGATGGCGGTGCCGTGCTGGTCGTCGTGGAAGACCGGGATCTTCATCCGCTCGCGCAGCTTCCGTTCCACGTAGAAGCACTCGGGCGCCTTGATGTCCTCGAGGTTGATGCCGCCGAAGGTGGGCTCGAGCGCCGCGATGATGTCGACCAGCTTGTCCGGGTCGCGCTCGGCGAGCTCGATGTCGAAGACGTCGATGCCGGCGAACTTCTTGAAGAGGACGGCCTTGCCTTCCATCACCGGCTTCGCGGCGAGCGGGCCGATCGGCCCCAGGCCCAGCACCGCGGTCCCGTTGGTGACGACCGCGACGAGGTTCGAGCGGATGGTGAGGCTGCGCGCCTGCCCCGGCTCCTGCACGATCGCCTCGCACGCCGCCGCGACACCGGGCGTGTAGGCGAGGGCGAGGTCGCGCTGGGTGAGGAGCGACTTGGTCGCCGACACCTCGATCTTCCCGGGCACCGGCAGGCGGTGGTAGTCGAGGGCGTTCTTCTGCAGGTCGTCGAGCATTTCTCAGCTAACTGTTTGACGGGACAACGAATTTCCCATGCGCCATTCTACCACGGCGCACCCCTCGCCGGCCTGTCGCCACGCCGGGGGCTTGACGAAACGTAACGACACAACCAAGAATGTGGTTATGAGAAAAAGTGAAAAGGGGACAGACCCCTTTTTCCGTAAGAGCGAACGGTCGTTCCGCCAATAGGAAAAAGGGGTACGTCCCCAATATGAACCGCAACTACCTGCGAGCGATCCCCCGCGAGTGGCGCACCATCTCCCGCGCCTTCACGGCGCTGGGCGACGAGCACCGGCAGCGCATCCTCCTCACCTTCGAGAAGGGGGAGCGGCTCAACGTGGGCCAGATCTTCGAGGTCTCCACCCTCTCGCGCTCGGCGGTCTCGCATCACCTCAAGCTGCTGCGGGAGGCGGGGGTGCTCGAATCCGAGAAGGTGGGCAAGGAGGTGTACTACTGGATCGACAAGCGCTTCCTCGAGGAGGCGCTCGCTTCGGTCCTCGACTACATCCGGAGGAAGGCGTGAGCGGGCAGTTCGCGCTGCTGCGCCAGCGGCGCTTCGCGCCGTTCTTCTGGACGCAATTCCTGGGCGCCGCGAACGACAACCTCTTCAAGTTCTCCTTCACGCTGCTCGCCACCTACCACGCGAAGGAGTGGGGTTCGGGCGACCCGGCGACGGTGGGCTTCGCGATCGGCGCGCTCTTCATCGCGCCGTTCCTGCTGCTCTCCGCGACCGCCGGCCAGCTCGCCGACAAGTACGACAAGTCGCGCCTCATGCGCCTCGTGAAGAGCCTCGAGATCGCGATCATGGCGCTCGCGTCGTTCGGTTTCCTCGCGCACATCGCCTGGCCCCTCTATGCCGGCATTTTCCTCATGGGCGTGCACTCGACGATGTTCGGGCCGGCGAAGTACGCGTACCTGCCGCAGCACCTGCGCGAGGAGGAGCTCACGGGCGGGAACGGCATGGTGGAGATGGGCACGTTCGTCGCGATCCTCGCGGGAACCCTCGTGGGCGGCGTGCTCGCGAAGGCGTCGGCCGCGAGCGCGTGGCCGGTGGCCGCGGCGTGCATCGGCGTGGCGATCGCGGGCCGCGTGGTCGTGCAGTTCGTTCCGGCCTCGCCCTCGTCGGAGCCGGGACTGCGCATCGACTGGAACCCCGTCGCGGTCACGTGGCGCAACCTCCAGCTCGCCGCGAAGCAGCGCGCCGTCTTCAACTCCCTCCTCGGCATCTCGTGGCTGTGGTTCTTCGGCTCGATCGTGCTCACCTCGTTCGCGCCCTTCGAGCGCGGCGTGCTGGGCGGCGACGAGAACGTGGTGACGCTGCTCCTCGCGATCTTCTCCGTGGGCATCGGCCTCGGCTCGCTCGCGTGCGAGCGCCTTTCCGGGCGCAAGGTCGAGATCGGCCTGGTGCCGTTCGGCTCCATCGGCATGACGGTGTTCGCGCTCGACCTGTGGCTCGCGAGCCGCGGGATGCGGCCGCACGGCGAGGCGCCGCTCGCCGAGTTCCTCGCCGATTCCGCGCACTGGCGCGTGATGGCGGACCTGTTCCTGCTGGCGCTCTTCGGCGGCTTCTACTCGGTCCCGCTCTACGCGCTCATCCAGGCCCGCGCCGAGCCCAGCCACCGCGCCCGCATCATCGCCGCGAACAACATCCTCAACGCGCTCTTCATGATCGTGGCGTCGCTGATGGCGATGGCGTTGCTCAAGGCCGGGCTCACGATCCCGCAGCTCTTCCTGGTGCTGGCGCTCCTCAATGCGTGCGTGGCGGCATACGTGTACACGCTGGTGCCGGAATTCCTGATGCGGTTCCTGTGCTGGATCCTCGTGCACTCGGTCTACCGGCTGGAGAAGAGCGGCCTCGAGAACATCCCGGAGGAGGGGCCCGCGGTGCTCGCATGCAACCACGTGAGCTTCGTCGATCCGCTGGTGATCCTCGCGGCGAGCCCGCGGCCGATCCGCTTCGTGATGGACCACCGCATCTTCAAGACTCCGATCCTGTCGTTCGTGTTCCGCACCGGGAAGGCGATCCCGGTCGCCTCGGCGAAGGACAACCCGCGCGTGCTCGAGGAAGCGTTCGACGCGGTCGCGCGCGCACTGGAAGCGGGCGAGCTGGTGTGCATCTTCCCCGAGGGACGCATCACCGATACCGGGGAGCTCTATCCGTTCCGGCCCGGCATCCGGCGCATCGTCGAGCGCACGCCCGTGCCGGTGATCCCGCTCGCGCTGAAGGGGATGTGGGGAAGCTTCTTCAGCCGGGTGCACGGCGGCAAGGCGATGCGCAATCCGCTGCGCAACAAGCTCTTCGCGCGCATCGCGCTCGCCGCGGCGCCGTGCGTGAGCCCGGAGCACGTGACGCCGGAGGGATTGCAGGCCACCGTCGCCGCGCTGCGCGGCGATTGGCGCTGAAAGGGGAGGGACCGCACCATGATGTGGCTGGGACTCGCGATCGGGGCGTTGGTGGGCGCGGCGTACTGGGGCTGGTACGGCGCGTTCGTGCTCGGGTTCGTCGGCTGGCTCATCGGCCTGATCATCGGCGCGAGGAGC
>DATIVM010000165.1:0-5722 GCA_035465975.1 Usitatibacter sp. | reverse complement strand
TGTCCATCGACCTCGAGAGCACGATCGTCGACCCCGCCGCGATCGCGCTCGTGCCCAAGGACCTGGCGCGGCGCTACCACGTGCTGCCCGTCTCCTACGACCACGAGAAGCGCTCGCTCCTCATCGCCGTGTCGGACCCCGCCAACGTGGTGGCGCTCGACCAGATCCGCGCCCTGGTGCGCGAGGACCTGCGCATCGAGCAGGTGCTGGCGCGCGAGTCCGACATCACCATCGGCATCGAGCACCACTACGGGTTCGAGCTTTCGATCGACGGCATCCTGAACGAGATCGAGACCGGCGAGATCGACTACCAGTCGCTCGCCGCCGACTTCGACGAATACAGCCAGCCGGTGGTGCGGCTGGTGGACGCGCTGCTCAACGACGCGGTCAAGCGCGGCGCCTCGGACATCCACTTCGAGCCCGAGCACGGCTTCCTGCGCATCCGCTACCGCATCGACGGCGTGCTGCGCCAGATCCGCAGCCTGCACAAGAACTACTGGGCCGCGATGGTGGTGCGCCTCAAGGTCATGAGCGGCGTGAACATCGCCGAGACGCGCGCCCCGCAGGACGGGCGCATCTCGCTCATGCTGTCGGGCCACCAGGTGGATTTCCGCGTCTCGTCGCAGCCCACGACGCACGGCGAGAACATCGTGCTTCGCATCCTCGACCGCGACAAGGGCATCGTGCCGCTCGAGGACCTGGGCCTCGCGCCCGACGACCTGAAGACGCTCAAGCTCATGCTCGCGCGCCCCGAGGGCATCATCCTCGTGACGGGCCCCACCGGCAGCGGCAAGACCACGACCCTCTACTCGATCCTCAGCTACATCAACACCGAGGGCGTGAACATCATGACCCTCGAGGACCCGGTCGAATACCCGATGGCGATGATCCGCCAGACGTCGGTGAACGAGGTCGTGAAGCTCGACTTCGCCTCGGGCATCCGCTCGATGATGCGCCAGGACCCGGACGTGATCCTCGTGGGCGAGATCCGCGACCAGGAGACCGCCGAGATGGCGTTCCGCGCGGCGATGACCGGCCACCAGGTGTACTCGACGCTGCACACCAACTCCTCCATCGGCGCGATCCCGCGCCTCATGGACCTGGGCGTGCTGCCCGACATCATGGCGGGCAACATCATCGGCGTGGTGGCGCAGCGCCTGGTGCGCAAGCTCTGCCCGCACTGCAAGTCGCCGTACACGCCCGATCCGGCGACGCGCCGGCTCCTCGGCGTGGACGCCGACGACGAGCGGCCGATCTACCAGGCGGTCGGATGCTCGCGCTGCGACAACGTGGGCTACAGGGGGCGCGTCGCCATCATGGAGCTCTTCAAGCTCGACGCCGAGATCGACGAGCTCATCGCGCGCCGCGCGACGGGCCGCGAGATCCGCGCGGCGGCGACCGCCAAGGGCTTCCGCTCCCTCGCCGAGGACGCCATCTCGCGCGTGCTCCTCGGGCAGACGGGCCTCGAGGAGATCTCGCGCGTGGTCGACCTCACCGACCGCGTGCTCTAGCGGCGATGGCGCTCTTCGCCTACCGCGCCGTCGATTCGGACGGGCGCATCTCCGCCGGGAACCTCGACGCGGTGAACGCGATCGACCTGGAGCTGCGCCTCAAGCGCCTCGGGCTCGACCTCGTCACCTTCGACTCGGTGAAGCGCTCCACCGCGCGGCGCACGCGCCACGTCTCGCGCACCGAGCTCATCGCCTTCTGCTTCCACCTCTCGCAGCTGCTCAAGGCGGGGGTGAACATCATCGAGGCGCTCACCGACCTGCGCGACACGGTGGACAACCCCGGCTTCCGCCAGGTGATCGCCTCGCTCCTCGAGGACATCGAGGGCGGCCTCAAGCTCTCGGAGGCGATGGCGAACCACCCGTACTGCTTCGACACGGTGTTCGTCGCGCTGGTGCGCGCCGGCGAGCAGAGCGGCCAGCTCACCGAGGTGCTGGACCAGCTCTCGGAGAACCTCAAGTGGCAGGACGAGATCGCGGCGCAGGCGCGCCGCGCGCTGGTCTACCCGACCATCGTCCTCGTGGTGATCGTGGCGGTCATCTTCGTCCTCATGATCTTCCTCGTGCCCCAGCTCGCCGCCGCCTTCCGCACCATGGTGCCGAAGCTGCCGAAGGAGACCGCGGCGCTGGTCGCCCTCTCGAGCGTGTTCGTGCGCTGGTGGTACCTGCTGATCGGCGTGCCCGCCGCGCTCGGCATCGGCGCGTTCGTCTTCGCCCGCACGAACGAGGGCGCGCAGCGCGCGCTCGACTCGCTGTCGCTGCGCCTGCCGGTGCTGGGCGCGATCCGGCAGAAGATCATCCTCGCGCGCTTCTCCACCTACTTCGCGATGCTCTACCGCTCCGGCATCAGCGTGCTCGACTGCATCCAGATCTGCGAGAAGATCGTCGGCAACCGGGTGATGGAGGAGGGCCTGCAGCGCGTGGGGCGCAGCATCTCCGAGGGCCAGGGCATCTCGCAGGCCTTCATCGCCACCAAGCTCTTCCCGCCCCTGGTGCTGCGCATGCTGCGCGTGGGCGAGTCGACCGGCGGGCTCGACGCCGCGCTCCTCAACGTGAGCTACTTCTACAACCGGCAGGTGCGCGAGGGCATCGACCGGCTGCAGGCGATGCTCGGCCCGGCGACCACGATCGTGCTGGGACTGCTCATCGTGGCGATCCTGTACTCCATCTTCCTTCCGATCTACGACGTGATCGCGAAGATCAAGTTCTAGGCCGGGATGGCGCACTTCCTCTACCTCACCAACTCGCGCCTCGTGAGCATGGCGACGCGCGGCAAGCGCATCGCGGCGCGCCGCGAGTTCGCGGTCTCCGGCGAGGGCGTCGCGGAGTTCGACGCGTACCTCGCGACGCTGCGCACGGAGCCGGTGCACCTGCTCACGGACCTCGCCGAGGAGGATTTCCGCCTCGACACCATCCCGCACGTGGGATCGCGCGACCGCGACGCCATCCTCGCGCGCAAGCTCACGCAGATGTTCCGCAACACGCCCTTCCGCTACGCGGTGGTGCAGGGGCGCGAGCCCGAGGGACGGCGCGACGACCGCGTGCTCTACACGGCGATCACCAACCCGGAGGTGCTGCGCCCCTGGCTCGACGTGATCGAGCGCCTCAACGTGCCGCTGGGCGGCATCTACTCGGCGGCCGTGTTCAGCAGCGCGATGCTGCAGGCGCTCGACCTGCTCTTCCCCCACGCGCTCCTCGTCACCTTCACGCCCGGCGGCGCGATGCGCCAGACCTACTTCCGCGACCAGGAGATCAAGTTCAGCCGCCTCACGCCGATCGATCCGGAGGAGGGACAGAGCCTCGGCACGCTGATTTCCGAGGAGACGACGCGCACCTGGCAGTACCTGGACAGCCTGCGCCACTTCGGCGAGCACGACCGCCTCGAGGTGTGCGTGATGCTGCACGCGGGCGACCGCCTGCTGGTGCAGCCCTCGCTTCGCGATTTCGCGCAGATCCAGCACCACATCCTCGACATGGAGGGGGTCGGCGCGAAGCTCGGCATCAAGCCCGCGCCGCTCGGATCCACGGCCGAGGAGGTGTTCGTCCACCTCTTCCTCGCGCGCCCGGGCCGCAACCATTTCGCCTCGCCGCAGATGCGGCGCTTCGACACGCTGCGCCGCGCGCGCATCACGCTGCGCCGCACGGCGGTCGCGGTGTTCGCCGCCTGCCTCGCGTGGACCGGCTGGAACATGGACCGGGCGCTCGCCACGACCGACCAGGACCTGCGCGTCACGCGCGAGCTCGGCATGCTCAACCAGGAGTACGACCGCGTCACGCGCTCCATGCCCTCGTTCGGCGTGGGCGGCTCCACGATGCGCGACTCGGTGGCCTTCTACAACTCGGCGATCCGCGGCTTCCCGCGCGTCACCGACTTCGCCGTGGCGCTCTCGCGCGTGCTCGACCGGCATCCCGAGGTGCAGCTCGGACAGCTCGCGTGGCTCGCGACGGACGACCCGAAGGCGACGCCGGCGATCGCGAAGCTCGACCTGAAGGAGCCGCCGCCGGTGCGCGCGGTGACGGCCGAGGCCGCTCCCGCACGCCCCGCGCAGCCCGAGGCCTTCGGCGGCGGGCGCTACGAGATCGCGCTGGTGGCGGGGACGGTGCATGTCGCGAACAACGATTTCCGCGGCGCGCTCGCGGACGTGAACCGGCTCGCCGACGAGCTTTCCGCGCTGCCCGGCACGCGGGCGGACGTGGTGGAGAGCCCGCTCGACACGGCGTCGAACGTGCAGATCCAGGGCCGCCATTCGGAGCGCGAGCCGCAGACCATGGAGCCGCGCTTCGTGCTGCGCGTCGTCCGCGACCACGGGGCGGCGCCGTGAGCCCGGTCTTCACCGCCGAGGGCTGGAAGGCGCTGCGCGGCGCGTGGCTCGTCCTCGCGCTCGCCGTCGCGGCCGGCGCCGTGTTCGTGTACGGCAGCCACTGGTACGGGCTCAAGGAGAAGCGCGACAGCATCGCCGCGGGTCGCAGCCTCGAGGAGGCGCGCGCACGGCTGGATCGCGCCCGGCGCGAGCGCGACAACCTCAACGAGTCGGCGGACGTGTTCCGCATGCTCGTCGCGCGCGGGCTTCTCGAGCGCGAGCACCGGCTGGACCTCGTCGAGAAGGTGAACGCGCTTCGCTCGCGCCACCAGCTCTTCAGCCTCGACTACGAGATCGCGCCGCAGCGCGCGCTGCCGCTCGCCGGCGGGCGCGTCTTCCCCTCGGTGGACGTGCTCGCGAGCCGCGTGAAGCTGCGCGCCAGGGCGCTGCACGAGGGCGACGTGCTGGCGTTCATCGACGAGCTGTCGCGCTCGCGCCAGGGCTTCTACCCCGTCGACCGGTGCACGCTGCGCCGCATCGCGGGGCCGGCCGACGAGCTGGTCGCGCACGTGGAGGCCGATTGCACCCTCGAATGGATCACGCTGCGCGACAAGGCGGGGCGCCATGACTAGGCGCCTTGCCGCGCTCCTGCTGGCGCTCCTGCCCGTCGCCGCCCAATCCGCCGACCTGGGCCGGCTCTTCTACACGCCCGCCGAGCGCGAGCGGCTCGACCGCCTGCGCCGCGGCGAGACGACGCAGGAAGCGGCCGCCGCGCCGAGCGGGATCGCGCACTCGGTGACCGGCTACGTCGAGCGCAGCGACGGGCGCGGGGTGGTGTGGATCGACGGGCGGCCGGTCGTCGTGAGCGGCCCCGGCGCGCGGCGCGTCTTCGACCCGCGCGCGGTGAACGCCTATTCGCGCAGCGCCGGCGAGGTGAAGATCGAGCGCGAGCGCTGAGTCAAGCGGACGCCCCGCGCAGCGCGTTCGATTTCCGGCGCGACGCGGCGCGGTGCGGCGATCACCATGGTCGCCCTCGTGCCGAGAACGAAGCGCACCATGTCCGCTTTCGCGCGCCGCCCCTTGCACGGCCAGGGCGGCGCCTTCCTCCTCCTCGCCTCGCTCGTCGTGCTGCTCGCGATCGTCGCGCTGCTCGCCGCCGCGGCCGGCTTCGACACGGCCGCCGCCCGCGAGCGCGCCACCGAGCGCGCGCTCGCCCGGGCGCGCGAGGCGCTCGTCGCCTACGCCGCCGGCCGGCCCGTCAACGCGACCGTGGGGCCCGGCTACCTTCCCTGCCCCGACCTCGACGGCGACGGGTGGGCGGAGGCGACTTGCGGCTCGCAGGACGGTGCGAGCGGGCAGGAGCAGCGGCTGGGAAGGCTGCCCTGGAAGACGCTCGGCCTGCCGCGGCTCGCC
>DATIVM010000164.1:0-4126 GCA_035465975.1 Usitatibacter sp. | reverse complement strand
CTGGTCGTTCTCGCGCCGAGGGTCGCGTCGTGACGAAGCAACGCTTCGTCGGCGATACGAAGAGCAAGCCCGGCGCGACGATGCGCGCGCTCTTCTCTGCGCTTCGCACGCTCGGGCTCGTGGGCATCGTCGGCGTCGTCCCCGACAAGAAGGGCCGGCGCACCGTTCTTTTCGAGGCTCGCGTGCGTCCGCCCGAAACCTCGGCACGCACTACCCCAACGGCAGCAACGCAAGCCGGCGACCACGGTGCGGCTCGTGCGCGACGTTCAGCGTCGGGAGCAGTGCCAGTCGCGAGGAGCGAGAAGAGCGGCGGCGCGCAGAAATGCCGCGCGGAGCGCAAGCGCCACGCGGCGCGGAAGGGAGTGGTCTGATGCCGATTCGAGCGGAGAACAAGAAGCGGTACCCGAAGGACTGGCCGGCGATCTCGCAGCGCATCCGCGCTCGCGCCGGGAACGTCTGCGAGCGGTGCAAGGCGCCGAACGACACCGTGATCTTCCGCGGTGACGGCCTCTACATCCTGCCGAACGGCGAGACGCGCGACGACGTCACCGGCGAGTACCTCACGATGACGCGCGGTTCGGAGCTGCCGTCGGGGCGGTTCGTTCGCGTCGTCCTCACCGTCGCGCATCTCGACCACACGCCCGAGAACTGCGCCGACGAGAACCTTCGGGCGCTCTGCCAGGCGTGCCACAACCGGTACGACGCCCCGATGCGCGCAGCGGGGAGGAAGGAGCGGCGCGAGGCCGCGTCGCCGCAGGGGAAGCTCTTCGGAGGTGCCCCGTGACGCGCCTCCTCCGCCTCGCCTCCTCCGCCGCGACGTGGGCCGCGTTCGCGGTCGCCAAGCGCGCCGAGGACCGGGCCGAGCGGCGGCGGTACGGCGCGGAGTGGGTGGCCGATTACGAGCGGCGCATGGGGAGGCACGAAGCGTGACGCTCAAGGCCCCCTTCCCCTACTTCGGCGGCAAGCGCCACGTCGTCGACGAGGTCTGGTCGCGCCTCGGTTCGCCGAAGCAGTACATCGAACCGTTCTGCGGCTCGTGCGCGATGCTGTTCGGCGCGCGTGAGCCGGCCTCGTTGGAGGTCGTGAACGACGCCAACGGCTTCCTCGCGAACTTCTGGCGCGCTGTGAAGCACCAGCCCGGCGAGGTTGCGCGCGCGGCCGATTACCCCGTCTCGCACGTCGACCTCGGCGCTCGTCACCGCTGGCTGATGGAGCAGCGCGACCGGCTCGGCGCTGAGATGCAGGATCCGCACTGGCCCGGCGACGCCACCGTCGCGGGCTGGTGGCTCTGGGGACAGTGCTCTTGGATCGGCAGTGGATGGTGCGATTGGTTCAAGGCGGACGATACCGGCAAGGTGCCCCATGTCGGCAACGCGGGGAGGGGCATCCAGGCGACCGGCCAGGTGCCCCATGTCAGCAACGCGGGGAGGGGCATCCAGGCGACCGGCAAGGTGCCCCATGTCAGCGACGCGGGGATGGGCGATCTCCTCACAACGGGCGGCATGGCGGCGTGGGTGTGGCTGCACAAGCTCGCGGCCCGGTTGGAGCGCGTGCGAATCGTTCACGGCGAGTGGTCGCGTTGCCTGAACAACCACTACGGCGCGAACGACACGGCGGTGTTCCTCGACCCGCCGTACAAGGCGTTCGAGAGCCTTTACGGGGCCGGGCACGTTGCGACGGACGTGGAGGCGTGGGCGCGCGAGAACGCCCACCTTCGCGTCGCGCTGTGCGGGCACGCGGGCGATTACGACTTGCCAGGTTGGGAGCTTATGCCGTGGTCGCGTCCGCACGCGACCTATTCGGGCACGGGAACGAAGGGCGCGGAGGCGATCTGGTTCTCGCCCGCGTGTCTGCGTCCGGGGAAGCGTGGGCAACTCGATTTGCTGGGAGGTGCCGCGTGAGCGCCACCAACGTCCCCAAGGCCGATGGCACGCTGACGGAGCGCCACGCCGACGACGCGTACATGACCCCTCGCTGGTGCATCGGCGCGATCCTGCCGCACCTCGGGCGCGCGCACCGGACCCTCGACCCGTGCTGCGGTGACGGGGCGATCCTGGACGCGTTCGGCGTCGGTGCCGCGTACGGAATCGAGATCGACCCGGGCCGCGAGAGCATGGCGCGCGCGAAGGGGCACGAGGTCGTTTGCGCCGACGCGTTGGCGCTCCCGCCGACGCTGTGGCGGCGCCCCGACCGCATCGTCACCAACCCACCCTTCGCGCTCGCGCTGCCGTTCCTGGAGCGCGCTCTCGCCGAGGTGGCCGAGGGCGGCACCGTCGCCTTCCTGCTCCGCCTCGCGTGGATGGCCGGCCGAAAGCGCGCCGCCTTTCACCGCGCGCATCCCAGCGACGTCTACGTGCTCTCGAAGCGGCCGAGCTTCACCGCGAACGGCAAGAGCGACAGCGCGGAATACGCCTGGTTTTGCTTCGGGCCGGGCAGGGGCGGCCGGTGGAGCGTGCTGGACGTCGAGTCGAGGGACGAGCTGCCGGCGAGCACCGCCGGCGAAGGAGCGAGCGAATGACGGTTCTGCACGCGCACATGGCTTTCGATCGCACCCTCACCGGAAGCGACGCGATCATCCATCTTGGGCGTCGCCAGTGCTCGGAGTGCTCGCTGCTCTTCGCGCGCTTCCCCAAGCTCCGCCGGGCGAGCGGCAGGGTCGCGCACGTGTTCGGGTCACCGCTGCGCGATCTCCTGCCGTGGATGAACGAGAAGCCGCCGATGTGGTTCCTCGTCGGCGACCCGGAGACTGACTCGCGACCGCTCGCGGCGTTCATCCGCGGCTCGTGGATCGAGTGGCATCTTCAGCGGGGCATCGATCCGTACCTGCGACGCGCCGGGCTTCCGCGGCGCCTTCGGGAGCGTGTCATCGCCCGCGACGGCCTCGTCTGCGGGATCTGCGGCGGGGACGTCCCGAGGGACGACGTGCACATCGATCACATCGTGCCGGTCTCACTCGGCGGTGCCGACGACATCGACAACCTCCGCGTGGCACACGCGTTCTGCAACGTGTCCCGCGGCAACCGGGGGGCCGCATGAGCCGCTACCGCAAGATTCACGTCAAGATGTGGTCGAGCGGCGACTTCCGCGCGCTCTCGCGCCCGAAGCCGAACGCGCAGACCCTCTGGCTGCACCTGCTCACCGGCGAGCACACGACGGCGATCCCGGGACTCTTCTCCGCCGGGAAGGCGCGCCTCGCGGAGGAGCTCGAGTGGCCGCTCCGCGCGTGGGAGAAGTGCTGGGAGGAGATCGAGGCGCGCGGGATGGCGAGGGCCGACTGGAACGCCCGGCTCGTGTTCCTGCCGTCCGCCCTCGCCCACAACCCGCCGACGAACCCCAACGCCGTGCACGCGTGGCGCGACGAGTGGACGATGCTCCCGCCCTGCCCGCTCCGCGACGAGGCCGAGGCGGCGTTCACCGCGTTCCTCGCGACGATGGGAACGACCTTCGCGGACGCTTGGCAGAAGGTCCGGCTGAACGTTCCGGCGCAACGTCCTGGCAAACGTTCGCAGGAACGTTCCCAGGAACGTTCAGGAGAACATTCCGAAGATCGTTCACTTCGCGCGCGTACGCATGCGCCTGCTGCTCCTGCTCCTGCTCTCTCTGGTTTCGAGGGGGTGCAGGGGGAGCCGTCGCCGGCAGACCTTCGGCGGGCCTGGAACGACGCCCTCCTCGCCGCCACCGCGAAGACCTGGCCGGCGATCCCTGACTCCCCGCACTTCGACGCCGAACGGGAGGCGCTCGAGGGGCTCTGGCGCGAAGCCGCGGCCGAGGGGTTCACGTTCGAGCGCTGGTGCAAGGCGCTCGTCGCCGCCGTCCGCGAATGGGAGGCCTCGTTTCCGCCGGGACGTCGCCGCGATTGGTGGCACATGCCCTCGCGCTTCCTCGCCTGGGACAACCAGCGCGGCGAGCCGGCGACGGATCCGAACGCGACGGGGCCGCAGAGCCGCTGGGGCGACCCGAGCGACGAGGTCCTCGCCGGTGGCGTGGAGCTCGCGAGCGCATGACCGACCGCGTCCCCCCGCACGACCTCGACGCCGAGGCCGCGGTGATCTCCGCCGCGCTCCTCGACGCCGACGCCCTCGAGCGCGTCGCCTCGCTCCCGGCCGACGCGCTCTACGCCCCAGCG
>DATIVM010000163.1:0-19423 GCA_035465975.1 Usitatibacter sp. | reverse complement strand
GACCACTCGATCCATGTGGCGAAGGGCGTGGGGTGCGTCGAGTGCCACGGGCGCGTGGATCGCATGCCGCTCACGCGGCGCGTCGCGCCGCTCGAGATGCAGTGGTGCCTCGGCTGCCACCGCGACCCGGAGCCGCACCTGCGCAAGGCCGAGCTGGAGTTCGACATGCGGCCCACGGGCGTCGTCCGCGCGCTCTACGGCGCTCCCCGGACGAAGCTCCTTTCGCGGCGGCGCCTCACCGACTGCTCCACCTGCCACCGCTGAAGGAGGCGCGATGCCCGAGCCGATCCGTCTCTGGCGCTCCCTCGAGGAATTCGAGGCGGCGCGCGATGGGCACGCGCACGGGCCCGCGTTCTCGCCGGGACGGCGCGAGTTCCTGAAGCTCGCCGCCGCGGCCGCGGCGCTGGCGGGAGCCGGTTGCCAGGGACCGGTCGAGGAGATCGTGCCCTACGTGCATCCGGTCTCGCCGCCGCCGGGGATCCCGTCGTACTTCGCGAGCACCATGACGCTCGGCGGCTACGGCAC
This sequence comes from Usitatibacter sp., assembly GCA_035465975.1. Lineage (GTDB taxonomy): Bacteria > Pseudomonadota > Gammaproteobacteria > Burkholderiales > Usitatibacteraceae > Usitatibacter. The sequence continues at coordinate 18,898 of DATIVM010000163.1, read as the reverse complement.
GGGAGTCCTCGTCGAGAGCAACATGGGCCGGCCGACGAAGGTGGAAGGCCACCCCGCGCATCCGGCGAGCCTCGGGGCGAGCGACGTCTTCGCGCAGGCTTCCGTGCTGCAGCTCTGGGATCCGGATCGCTCGCGCGCGATCCGGCGCGGCGGCGCCATCGTCGCGCGCGGCGAATTCGAATCGGAATGGCACGACGCGCTCGCCAAGCTCGAGGCGAAGGGCGGCGAGGGGCTGCGGATCCTCTGCGGCTACAGCGGCTCGCCGACCCTCGCCGCGCAGCGCGACGCGCTGCTGAAGCGATTCCCGGCCGCCCGCTGGCATCAGTGGGAGGCGCTGCATCGCGACCAGTCGCTGGAAGGCGCGCGCCTCGCGTTCGGCCGGCCGCTCGAGGCGATCTACCGCTTCGCGCAGCCCGACGTCGTCGTCGCGCTCGACGCGGACTTCCTCGGCGACCTTCCCGGGCACCTGCGCTACGCGCGCGATTTCATCTCGCGCCGCAAGCCTTCGCGCGAGCGGCCCATGAACCGGCTCTACGCGGTCGAGACGGCCACCACGCTCGCCGGCGCCATCGCGGATCACCGCGTTCCGTTGCCCCCCGGGGCGATCCTGCGCTGGCTCGCCGAGCTCGACGCGGCGCTCCACGGAAACGGACGCGGCACGCTCCCGATGGTGGACCTCGTCGCGAACGAGCTGCGCACGCATCGCGGCCGCGCGCTCATCGTGCCGGGCGAGAGCCTGCCGCCGGAGGCGCACGCGCTCGTCCACGCGCTCAACGCCGAGCTCGGCGCCGCGGGCACGAGCGTCGCCTACATCGAGCCGGTGGTCGCGCCGATCGATTGCGGCCGCTCGATCCGCGAGCTCGCGTCCGACCTCGAGGCGGGGCGCGTCGCGGCGCTCGCGATCCTCGGCGCGAATCCCGCCTACGACGCGCCCGCCGACATCGGCTTCGCCGCCGCGCTCGCGCGCGCGCCGCTCACGCTGCACCACGGGCTCTACGACGACGAGACGGCGGCGCTCTGCCGTTGGCATGTCCCCGAGGCACATTACCTCGAGGACTGGAGCGACGCGCGCGCCTTCGACGGCACCGCGAGCCTCGTGCAGCCGCTCATCGCGCCACTCGCCGGCGGCATCTCGCGCCACGCGGTGATGGGGCTCCTCGCCGGCGTCGCGGGGTCGCCGCGCGACGCGGTCCGCGCGACGTGGCAGAAAGGCGCGAGGGGGCCCTTCGAGGATTTCTGGCGCGAGGCGCTGCGCGAGGGGCTCGTCGCGAACAGCGCATCGGCGCCCGTCGCCGCGAAGCCGCGCCGAGTGGATTTCCGGCCGAAGCCCACCGACGGCTCCCCCTGGCAAGTGCGCCTGCAGGCCGATCCCTCGATCCGCGACGGCGCGTGGGCCAACAACGCCTGGCTCCAGGAGCTCCCGAAGCCCGACAGCAAGCTCACCTGGGACAACGCCGCGCTGATGAGCGCCGAGTCGGCCGCGAAGCTCGGCGCGGGGCAGGGCGACCTGGTGGAGATCGCGGCGCGCGGCCGGTGGGTGCGCGTGCCGGTGTGGATCCTTCCCGATCACGCCGACGGCGCGATCACGCTCTCGCTCGGCTTCGGACGCACGCGCGCGGGCCGCGTCGGCAACGGCGTGGGCGTCGACGCGTACGCGCTGCGCACCGTCTCCGCGCCGTGGACGAGCGAAGGCGTCGAGGCGCGCCGCGTCCCCGGCCGCCACGAGTTCGCGACGACGCAGAACCACGCGCGCATGGAAGGACGCGAGCCCGTGCGGATCGTGACCGCGGCGGATGCCGGGAGGCGGATCGAGGACGAGACGCCGAAGGAATCCCTCTATCCGCCCTGGAGCTACGACGATTACCGCTGGGCGATGGCCGTGGACCTCAATGCGTGCATCGGCTGCAACGCGTGCACGATCGCCTGCCAGGCCGAGAACAACATCCCGACGGTGGGCGCGGAGCAGGTGCGGCGCGGGCGCGAGATGCACTGGATCCGGGTGGACCGCTACTACGAGGGGCCGGCGAAGGATCCGCGCACGTATTTCCAGCCGGTCCCCTGCATGCAATGCGAGAACGCGCCGTGCGAGGCGGTGTGCCCGGTGGGCGCGACGGTCCACGACAGCGAGGGCATCAACGTGCAGGTCTACAACCGCTGCGTGGGGACGCGCTTCTGCTCGAACAACTGTCCCTACAAGGTGCGGCGCTTCAACTTCCTGCATTTCTCGGTGGGACCCGGCGAGCCGCCGCTGGAAGCGCGCAACCCCGAGGTGACGTTGCGCATGCGCGGCGTGATGGAGAAGTGCAACTACTGCCTGCAGCGCATCACCCGCGCGCGCATCGAGACCGGGCGCGAGGGGCGGCGCATCGCCGACGGCGAGGTGGTGACCGCGTGCCAGGCCGCCTGCCCGACGCGCGCCATCACGTTCGGCGACCTCAACGACCCGAAGAGCGCGGTGAACGCCGCGCGGCGCTCGCCGCTCGGGTACGCGCTGCTCGCCGAGCTCAACACCCGCCCGCGCACGACCTACCTCGCGCGCGTGGTGAATCCGCACCCGGACGCCGGAAAGGCCTGAAGTGTCGAGCCCGCTCCTTTCCCCGCGCTGGGGCTACGCCAGCATCACCGACAAGATCTCGGACATCGTCCTGCACCGGCCGCTCCACTGGATCTGGGGGCTCGGGTTCATCGTCGCGGGCGCGCTCTCGGTGGTGTTCTTCGGCCTGGTGGGCTGGCTCTTCCTCGCGGGCGTGGGGATCTGGGGCGTCAACATCCCGGTCGCGTGGGGCTTCGCGATCGGCAACTTCGTGTGGTGGATCGGGATCGGCCACGCGGGCACGTTCATCTCGGCGTTCCTCCTGCTGCTGCGGCAGAAGTGGCGCAACTCCATCAACCGCTTCGCCGAGGCCATGACGCTCTTCGCCGCGGGGATCGCGGGGCTCTGGCCGATCCTGCACCTCGGCCGGCCGTGGTTCGCGTACTGGCTGCTCCCGTACCCGGACATCATGAAGCTCTGGCCGCAGTGGCGCAGCCCGCTCGTCTGGGACATCTTCGCGATCTCCACGTACCTGCTGGTGTCGCTGCTCTTCTGGTACGTGGGCCTCATCCCCGACCTCGCGACGCTGCGCGACCGCGCCGGGAGCCGCGCGAAGCAAATGGCCTACGGCCTCTTCGCGCTCGGCTGGCGCGGCGAGGCGCGGCACTGGAAGCGGTTCGAGATCGCCTACCTGCTCCTCGCCGGGCTCGCGGCGCCGCTCGTGGTCTCGGTGCACAGCATCGTGTCCCTCGACTTCGCGATCGGCAACACGCCGGGCTACCACTCCACCATCTTCCCGCCGTACTTCGTCGCCGGCGCGCTCTTCTCCGGCTTCGCCATGGTGCTGGTGCTCGCGATCCCGCTGCGCAAGTTCTTCGGGCTCGAGGACTTCATCACCCTGAAGCACCTCGACAACGCCGCCAAGGTGATGCTCGCCACCGAGCTCGTCCTCGCGTACGGCTATCTCGCGGAGATCTTCACGGGGTTCTACAGCGGCGACAAGTACGAGATCGCGATCACCGTGAACCGCTTCGTGGGGCCGTACGCGCCGGTGTACTGGACGCTCTTCGCGCTCAACATCCTCGTGCCGCAGCTGCTCTGGTTCCGGGGCATCCGCCGCTCGGTGTCCGCGCTCTTCACGATCGGCATCCTGGTGAACGTCGGCATGTGGATGGAGCGCTTCATGATCGTGGTGTCGGGCCTCGCCCAGGACTTCCTGCCGTCGGCGTGGGGGCTCTTCGTCCCGACGTGGGTGGACTGGACGATGCTCGCCGGCTCCATCGGCTTCTTCGTGTTCCTCTTCCTGCTCTTCATTCGCGCGCTGCCGGCGATCTCCATCTTCGAGATGCGCGAGATCGCGGCCGAGGAGAAGGAATGAGCGCCCTCTACGGGATCATGGCCGAGTTCGCGAGCGCCGATGCGCTGCTCGCGGCGGCCCGGCGCGCGCGCGAGGCGGGCTACCGCCGGCTCGAGGCGTACTCGCCGTTCCCGGTGGAGGGGCTCGCGGAGGCGGTCGGGTTCGGCGGGACGCGCGTGCCGCTCGCCACCCTCGTCGGCGGCATCGCCGGCGGCGTGGGCGGCTTCTTCCTGCAGTGGTATTCGGCGGTCGTCTCGTATCCGGAGAACATCGGCGGGCGGCCGCCCGACAGCTGGCCCGAGTTCATCCCCGTCACCTTCGAGACGACGGTGCTCTTCGCCGCGGTCGCGGCGGTCGTCGCGATGCTCGCCGGAAACCGGCTCCCGCGCCTGCGCCACCCCGTGTTCGGCGCGCGCGACTTCGACCTCGCGACGCGCAACCGCTTCTTCCTCTGCCTCGGCGCCGACGACCCGCGTTTCGAAACGGGCACGGCGCGGCGCTTCCTGGAAGGGCTCGCGCCGATGAAGATCGTGGAGGTCGAGGGATGAGGTGGACCCTCTCCCCGGCCCTCTCCCGAGGGAGAGGGGGTGCCATGCTGGCGCTCGCCGTCGCCGCCTTCGCGCTTTCAGCGTGCGAGAAGCTCGCGCGCAACATGTACGACGGCGCGAGGCAGAAGCCGCTGCGCCCGAGCGAGCGGTTCGACGACGGCAGCTCGTCGCGGCCGCAGGTCGCGGGGACGGAGCGATACAACCGCGGCATCCTCGCCGGCACCTCGAGCGGCCGGGCCGATCGCGACCGCGAGACGCGCCGCATCGCGGCCGAGCGCGCGAAGGCGATTCCGTACCCGATCACGATGCATCTCCTGGGGCGCGGCCGCGAGCGCTTCGACATCTACTGCGCGCCGTGCCACAGCCGCGTGGGCGACGGCGACGGGCGCGTCGTGCGGCGCGGCTTTCCCCGCCCGCCCTCGTACCACGTCGATCGGCTGCGCAACGCGCCGGACCGCCACTTCTACGACGTGATGACGAACGGCTACGGCGTGATGTATCCGTACCGCGACCGCGTGTCGCCCGAGGACCGCTGGGCGATCGTCGCCTACATCCGCGCGCTGCAGCTGAGCCAGGACGCGCCGCGCGAGGCGTTGCCGGCGAGCGCGGGCAAGTCGGGGAGCGCGCGGTGAGCGAGCTGCTGCGCTCCTATCTCTTCGCCTGGATCTTCCTCCTCGGGATCTCGCTCGGCTCGATGGCGAACCTCATGGTGCACTCGCTCACCGGCGGGCGCTGGGGCGAGCCGGTGCGGCCGGCCTGGCTCGCGGCGACCCGCCTGGTGCCGGCGATCGCGATCCTGTTCCTGCCGATCCTCCTCGGCGCGAAGCTCGTGTACCCCTGGGTGGAGGCGCCGGGCCGCTACCTCAACCTGCCGTTCTGGACCGGGCGCTCGATCGCCTGGCTCCTCGCCTGGGTGATCCTCTCGCTCGCGTTCCTGCGCGCCGACCGCGCCACGGTCGATCCGGCGAGCGGGGGAAGCGCGGGCGCGCGACGCGTCGCGGCCATCGGCCTCATCGTTTACGCGCTCACCGTGTCCCTCGCGGCGGTCGACTGGATCGCCTCGCTCACGCCGCGCTGGTATTCGAGCACCTTCGGCCTCGTGATCGGCACCGGCCAGATGCTCGCGGGGGCGGCGTTCGGGGTCGCGGCCGCGGCGTGGTTCTCTCCCTGGGTTGCCGGAGCGGCGCGACCCGCCCGCGACGAGCCGACGCGGCTGCGCTTCCACGACCTGGGCAACATCCTCCTCATGTACGTCCTCACCTGGGCGTACCTCGCGTACACGCAATTCCTGATCGTCTGGTCCGAGAACCTGCCGCACGAGATCCATTGGTACGTGCCGCGCGTGCAGACCGGGTGGGCCGGGCTCGGCATCTTCCTCATCGCCTTCCACTTCTTCCTTCCGCTGCTGATACTGCTCTCGCGCGCGGCGAAGCGCGCGCCGGGGTTCCTCGGTGCGATCGCCGCCGGGCTGCTCGTCGCCCACCTCGGCGAGGCGTTCTGGCTCGTGGTGCCCACTTTCCGCCCCGACGGGTTCGCGATCTCCTGGACCGACCCGCTCGCGATCGTCGTGCTCGGCGCGCTCTGGGCGTGGGCATGGCGACGCAGCGTCGTGCGCATCCGTCCGGCGCTCGCTTCGGGAGCCGGCCGTGGCTGAGGCCCGCGACGTGGACGCGCACCAGGCGGGCGATCTCTCGCTCAAGGCGGTCGGCGCGGGGCTCGGCGTGATCGTGCTCGGCATCGCGATCGCGGTCGGCGTGCCGTGGGCGGTGATCGGGCTCTCCGGCACGCCGTCCTTCGCGCCCAACGACGCGTCGATGCCGCGCATCCGTCCGCCGGTGCAGGAAACGACGCCCGAGCGGGACATGGCCGCGTTCCGGCGCGAGAAGATGGAGCGCCTCGAGAGCTACGGCGTCGATCCCGTGACCGGCCGCGTGCACATTCCCATCGAGCGCGCGATGCGGATGCTGGTCGAGCGCTCGAAAGCGGAAGGACGATGAAGCGCCGGGTGAGCCTGCTTTTCGCATGCTTGCTCGCGGGGCACGCGTTCGCCCACGGGCCGGATATCTCGAAGGATGTCGGATTCGAGCAGCATCCGGGCGGGCAGCTGCCCATGGACCTGCCGTTCGTGGACGATGCCGGGCGCGCGACCCCGTTCGGCGAGGCGCTGCACGCGAAGCCGACGGTGCTCGTGCTGGGCTATCTCGCGTGCCGCGACCTCTGCCCGACCACCCTCGCCGGAATCACGCAAACGCTCGACCGGACCGGGCTTCGCGCCGGCCGCGACTACAGCGGCCTCTTCGTGAGCATCGATCCGCGCGAGACGGCGGGCGAGCTCGGGCGGGAGAAGTCCGAGCGCATCGCGGCGCAAGCGCGGGGCGGGTGGACGTTCCTTCGCGGCGATGAAGCCTCGGTCGGCGATCTCGCGCGGGCGGTGGGCTTCCGCTACCGCTACGAGCCGGAGCACGACGCCTTCGCCCACGCGGCGGGCTTCGCGGTGCTCACGCCGCGCGGCGGCGTCTCGCGCTATTTCCTCGGCGTGCGGTTCGATCCGGACGCGGTCGCGGCCGCGCTGCGCGAGGCGGCCCGGGGGGCCGTCGCCCCGCCCGCGAGCCCGCTCCTCCTGCTCTGCTACCACTTCGATCCGCTCACCGGCCGCTACACCCTTCGCATCCTCGACATCCTGCGGGGCGTGATCGCGGCGCTCCTCGCGGCGATCGCGCTCGGGGCGTGGGTCGCACATCGCCGTGCGCGCAACCGGCGGGAGGCCAACCCATGAACGAGCGCGCCGGCTGGCTGCTCCCCGCGGCGTCCGACGTCGCGCACCGCGTGGACCACGTGCTCTTCGCGCTCTTCGTGGTCACGGGCTTCACGGCGATCGCGATCGCGTTCATCGTCCTCGTCTTCTGCCTGCGCTACCGCCGCGGGGCGAAGGTGGACCGCTCGAACGCCCCGGCGAACAAGCGCTGGCTCGAGTACACCTGGACCTTCACGCCGCTCGCGATCTTCCTCGGCTTCTTCGCCTGGGGCGCGGTGGTGTACGCGGGCTTCTACGGCCGGGCCCGGGGCGCCATGCCGGTGTTCGTCGTGGGCAAGCAATGGATGTGGCGGCTCGAGCACGCGAACGGCCGCCGCGAGATCGACCAGCTCCACCTGCCGCTCGGGCAGAAGGTGCGCCTCGTGCTCGCGACCGAGGACGTGATCCATTCCTTCTACGTCCCGGCGTTCCGCATCAAGCAGGACGCCGTGCCGGGCCGCTACACCGAGCTCACGTTCACGCCGACGCGCCTGGGCACCTACGAGCTGCACTGCACCGAATACTGCGGCACGGACCACGCGCGGATGGGCGGGCGGGTGTTCGTGATGCGGCCCGAGGATTTCGCGCGCTGGCTCGCCGAAGGCGGCACGCGGCCCACCATGGCGGCGCGCGGGTTCGAAGCGTTCCGGCGCCTGGGCTGCAGCGGATGCCACGACGCGCGCTCGACCGTGCACGCGCCGGACCTCACGGGCATCTACCACCGCATCGTCCACCTGCAGGACGGCCGCACGGTGGTGGCGGACGAGGCCTACATCCGCGATTCGATCCTGCTGCCCAAGCGCGACGTCGTCGCCGGCTTCGAGCCGATCATGCCGAGCTTCGAGGGGCAGGCGAGCGAGGCGGACATTCTCGACATCATCGCCTGGCTGAAGTCCACCGGCCCCACGGAGGAGAAATGAGCGCGGCCGCCATCCCCGTGCCCACGGCGCCCCGCGAGAGCTTCCTCACCGAGGGCTACACCATCGCGTCCTGGCTCACGACGCGCGACCACAAGCGGATCGCGATCCTCTACGCCATCGCCATCACGCTCTTCTTCTTCCTGGGCGGCGCGGCGGCGGCCCTCATCCGCATCGAGCTCGTCACGCCGCGAGGCGACCTCGTCACGGCGGACACGTACAACAAGCTCTTCACGATCCACGGCGTGGTGATGGTGTGGTTCTTCCTCATCCCGTCGATTCCCGCGACCCTCGGCAACTTCCTCGTCCCGCTCATGATCGGCTCGCGGGAGGTGGCGTTCCCGAGGCTGAACCTGCTCTCCTGGTACATCTACGTGCTGGGCGGGATCTTCACCGTCGCGATGCTCGTCGCGGGCGGCGTCGACACCGGGTGGACCTTCTACACGCCGTTCTCGACGATGTTCTCGAATACACACGTCGTGTGGGCCGCGGCGGGCGTCTTCATCGTGGGGTTTTCGTCGATCCTCACCGGGCTCAACTTCATCGTCACCGTGCACCGCATGCGCGCTCCCGGCATGACCTGGTTCCGCCTGCCGCTCTTCGTCTGGGCGCTCTACGCGACGAGCCTCATCCTGGTGCTCGCGACACCGGTGCTCGCGATGACCCTCACGCTGATCGTCATCGAGCGGGTGCTCCACATCGGCATCTTCGACCCGGCCCTCGGCGGGGACCCGCTGCTCTTCCAGCACCTCTTCTGGTTCTACTCGCACCCCGCGGTGTACATCATGGTGCTGCCGGCGATGGGCGTGGTGAGCGAGATGATCACGTGCTTCGCGAGGAAGCGCATCTTCGGCTACCGCTTCATGGCCTACGCGATCCTCGGGATCGCCGCCTTCGGCTTCCTCGTGTGGGGCCACCACATGTTCGTCTCGGGCCAGTCGGTGTACGCCGGGATGGTGTTCTCGATGCTCTCGATGATGGTGGCCGTGCCCTCGGCGATCAAGGTCTTCAACTGGACCGCGACGCTCTACAAGGGCTCCATCGTCTTCACGGCGCCGATGCTCTACGCGCTCGGCTTCGTGGGCCTCTTCACCATCGGCGGCATGACCGGCATCTACCTCGCGACGCTCGCCGCCGACGTGCACCTCACCGACACCTACTTCGTCATCGCGCACTTCCACTCCATCATGGTGGGCGGCTCGGTGATGGCCTATCTCGGCGGCATCCACTACTGGTGGCCGAAGATCACCGGCCGGCGCTACAGCGAGGCGTGGGGGAGGGTGGCCGCGATCGTCATCTTCTTCGGCTTCAACCTCACGTTCTTCCCGCAGTACCTGCTGGGCTACCTCGGCATGCCGCGTCGCTACCACGAATACGCGCCGGACCTCCAGGTGCTGAACGTGCTCTCCTCGGGCGGCGCCTCGATCCTCGCCGTGGGCTACCTGCTGCCGCTCCTCTACCTCGGCTGGTCGCTCTTCAAGGGGCCGCCCGCGGGGCCGAATCCATGGAACGCGAAGGGACTGGAGTGGACCACCGATTCGCCCCCGCCGAAGGAGAACTTCCGCGAGCCGCCGCTGGTCACCGAACCGCCGTACGCCTACGATCCGGAGCATCCCGAGCGATGAGCGCGCGCCCGGATGTCGTTCCCGTCGACGTGCCGTGGCGCCGCGAGACGGCGTCGCTCGGCATGTGGATCTTCCTCGCGACCGAGGTGATGTTCTTCGGCGTGCTGTTCCTCGCCTACACGCACGCGCGGCTGGCCGATCCGCAGGGTTTCGCCGCCGCGAGCCGCCTCACGCACGAGTGGCTCGGCACGATCAACACCGCGATCCTCCTCACCAGCAGCCTCACGATGGCGCTCGCGGTGAGGAGCGGCTGGGCGGGCCATCGCGCGCTCGTCATCAGGCTGCTCTGGGCCACGGCCTTCCTGGGCGCCGCGTTCATCGCCGTGAAGCTCGTCGAGTACCGCCTCGAGTGGCGCGACGGGCTGGTCCCGGCGCTCCACTTCACCTATTCGGGGCCGCACGCGCGCGCCGTGCAGGCCTTCTTCTTCCTCTATTTCGTGATGACGGGGGTGCACGCGGTGCACCTCACGATCGGGGTGGCGCTGGTCGCGTGGCTCGCGCTGCGCGACCGGGACCCCTCGCACCCGGTGCGCCGCCGCGAGACCGCCGAGTGCCTGGGCCTCTACTGGCACTTCGTGGACGGCATCTGGATCTTCCTCTACCCGCTCATCTACCTCGTGGAGCTCTGGCGATGAACTCGCCCCCGCCGGTCCGGGTCTACATTCTCACGTGGCTCGCCCTCATGGCGCTGCTCGCCGCGACGTTCACGCTCGCCCATTTCCGGCTCGGCGCGGCGAACACCGCCGTGGGGCTCGCCATCGCCGCCGCCAAGGTGGCGCTGGTGGGCCTCTTCTTCATGCATCTGCGGCGCGCCTCGGCCCTGATCGCGATCTTCGCGGTGGCGACGCTCTTCTGGCTGGCGATCCTGTTCGGGCTCAGCGGAACGGATTACGCGACGCGGCGGATCGCGCCCGCCCCGTGGAGCGCGCCCGAGGGGCATTGAAAAGGAGCATCCCATGGCGAAGCGCGGCATCGTGGTGGTGAGCGGGGCGTCGGCCGGCATCGGCCGGGCGACGGCGCGACGCTTCGCGCGGGCCGGATGGAGGGTGGCGGTGCTCGCGCGCGGCAGCGACGGGCTCGAGGCCGCGTGCCGCGAGATCGAGGCCGCGGGTGCCGAGGCGATGGCGATCGCGCTCGACGTCGCCGACGAGACCGCCGTCGAGGCCGCGGCCGATCGCGTCGAGCGCGAGTGGGGCCCGATCGACGCCTGGATCAACAACGCGATGGTCACCGCGTACTGCGAGTTCATGGACATGTCCCCGCAGGACTTCCGGCGCGCGACGGAGGTGACCTACTTCGGCTCCGTGTGGGGCATCCGCGCGGCGCTGAAGCGCATGCTCGCGCGCGACCGCGGCGCCGTCGTGCAGGTCGGAAGCGCGCTCGCGTACCGCTCGATCCCGCTGCAAAGCGCCTACTGCGGCGCGAAGAGCGCGCTGCGCGGCTTCATCGATTCGCTGCGCTCGGAGCTCCTGCACCGCGGCAGCCGCGTGAAGCTCACCATGGTGCAGCTCTCCGCCTTCAACACGCCGCAGTTCGACTGGGGAAAGACCTGCATCCCGAAGCAGCCCCAGCCGCTGCCGCCGATCTTCCAGCCCGAGGTGGCGGCGGAAGGGATCTACTACGCCGCGACCCATCCGCGCCGCGAGCTCTGGGTGGGCTGGCCCGCGGTGAAGGCGATCCTCGCCCAGCGATTCATTCCCGGCATCCTCGACCGCATCCTCGCGAGGCAGGGCTACGACGGCCAGCACACCAACGACCCGCTGCCGCCCGGCCGCCGCGACAATCTCTACGAGCCGGTGCCCGGCGACCATGGCGCGCACGGGCGATTCGATTCGCGCTCGAAGCCGCACAGCGTCCAGCTCTGGCTCAACGTCCACCGCACGCTCCTCCTCGCGGGGGCGGCGCTCCTCGCCGGCATCGGCGGCGGGATGGCGATGCGCAGGCGGCTGCGATGAAGGCGGTGGGCGCCACGCTGTGGGCGATCGCCGAGGGCTACATTCCGCCCGGCGGCACGCAGGGCTCGCGCGCGCTCGAGAGCCACGAGACCGCCTGCATGCTGAACGCGGGCGACGCCGATGCCCACGTGAAGATCACCATCTACTTCAAGGACCGCGAGCCGGCCGGCCCCTACCGCGTCACCGTTCCGGCGCGCCGCACGCTGCATTTGCGCTTCAACGACCTCACCGACCCGGAGGCCGTCCCGCGCGGCACCGACTACGCGAGCGTGATCGAGTCCGACGTGCCGATCGTGGTGCAGCACACGCGCCTCGACTCGCGCCAGGCCGCGCTCGCGCTCCTCACCACCGTGGCGTATCCCGCGGCCTGACCGTGGATGCGCCGGGCGATTTTCCCGACGTCGGCGATTACGCGCTGATCGGCAATTGCCGCACCGCGGCGCTGGTGTCGAACCGCGGCTCGGTGGAGTGGATGTGCGTTCCCACGTTCTCGGACGCCTCGATCTTCGGCGCGATCCTGGACCGCGGGGCGGGGCATTTTTCCGTCGCGCCCGTCGCTGACGCCGAAGTGAGCCGCGCGTACATCGCGGGCACCAACGTGCTGCAGACGACATTCAAGACGCCCCACGGCGTGCTGCGCCTCACCGACTGCCTCGTGCTCTCCGACCCGCGCACGCGCGAGCTCTATCCGCAGCACGAGCTGCTGCGCCGGGTGGAGTGCGCTTCGGGCGAGGTCGAGGTCGAGGTCTCCTTCGCGCCGCGCTACGACTATGGCCGCGGGCGGCCGCGCTTCGCGAAGCGCGGAAGGCTCGGCTGGCAGTGCCTCGACTGCTCGTTCGGCGCGCTCCTCGCCGGCGACCTCGACCTCGCCGAGGACAAGGAGCGCGCGCGGCTCGCGGGCAAGGTGCGGCTCGCGGCGGGCGAGGCGCGCTGGCTCTCCTTCGCCTACGACGAGAGCGAGGTGAGCATCGTGCCGCCGCTCGGCCCGGCGGCGGGCGAGCGGCTCGAGGCGACGATCGCGTGGTGGAAGGGCTGGTGCGGCCAATGCCGCTACGACGGGCCGTATCGGGACGAGGTGCTGAGGAGCGCGCTGGTCCTCAAGCTCCTCAATTCCGCCACCAGCGGGGCGGTGCTCGCCGCGCCGACCACCTCGCTCCCGGAGGTCGCGGGCGGCCCGCGCAACTGGGATTACCGCTACTGCTGGATCCGGGACAGCGCGCTGGTGCTGCACGCGTTCCTGCACCTGAACTACCTCGAGGAGGCCGAGGGGTTCCTCGAATGGCTGCTGCACGCGACGCGCCTCACCTGGCAGCGGTTCCAGGTCATGTACGACCTCTACGGCGAGGTGAAGCTCGACGAGAAGGAGCTCGCGCATCTCTCGGGCTACCGCGGCGCGAAGCCGGTGCGCATCGGCAACGCCGCCCACGACCAGCTCCAGCTCGACATCTACGGCGAGCTGATGGCGACGGTCACGCGCTACGTGGAGGCGGGCGGCACGCTCGACGCGGTGGAGTGCGCGATGCTCGCCGGGGTCGGCAAGCACGTGATGCGGCTCTGGCGGCTCCCCGACCAGGGCATCTGGGAGACGCGCCGCCCGCCGCGCATGCACACGTTCTCCAAGGCCATGTGCTGGGTCGCGCTCGACCGCCTGGGCCGCCTGGCCGACAGGTTCGCGATGCCCATCGACCGCAAGGCGCTCGAGCGCGAGTGCGACGCGATCCGCGCGGAGATCGAGGAGCAGGGCTACGACGAGGAGATCGGGAGCTATGTCGCCTATTACGGCGGCAAGGAGACGGACGCGGCGCTGCTCCTCCTCGCGCGCTACGGCTACCGCGAGCCCGGGCATCCGCGCATGGAAGGCACCTACCGCTACATCGTGAAGGTCCTGTGCGACAACGGCCTCATCCACCGCTATCGCGACGACACCGGATTCGACGGCTTCGCGGCGCCCGAGAACGCGTTCGCGCCGTGCAACTTCTGGGCCGTCGAGTACCTCGCGAACGCCGGGCATTACGACGAGGCGCGAAAGCTCTTCGAGCGGCTGTGCCGCTTCGCGAACGACGTGGGCCTCTTCGCCGAGGAGATCGGGACCCGGAGCGGGAAGCCCGTGGGGAACTTCCCGCAGGCGTTCACGCACGTGAGCCTCATCTCGGCGGCGAGCGCGCTCTTCCAGCGCAAGACCGCCTGAGGGCCCGATGACCCAGACCGCCGCCGAGATCGCCTCGATCCTGATCTGGGGATTCGCCGCCACCGCCACGCTCTCGGCCGTGATGTTCGGCGCGCAGCGCATGGGCTACTCGCGCCTGAGCATCCCGTTCCTGGTCGGCACCATGTTCACCGGCGAGCGGTCGGCCGCGCACGCGCTCGGTCTCGTCCTCTACCTCCTCGGCGGCTGGCTCTTCGCGTTCGTCTACTACTTCATCTTCGCCGCCATCGGCCGGACCGGCTGGGAGCTGGGATTGCTGATGGGCGCGATCCACGGCGCGGTCCTGCTGGTGATGCTGCTGCCGCTGCTGCCGTACGTGCACCCGCGCATGGCGAGCGAGTACGAGGGGCCGATCCGCGGCCGGCGCCTGCAGCCGCCGGGCTTCCTCGCGCTCAACTACGGCTACCGCACGCCGCTCACGACGATCGTCGCCCACGCGCTCTACGGCCTCATCCTAGGCGCGAGGCTGATCCTCACGTGAACGCGACGGCGAGCGAACGCGAGAAGGGCTCGCGCGTCGTGCTCTACGCGGCGCTCGCCGGCAACGCCCTCGTCGCGGTCACCAAGTTCGTCGCGGCGGGCATCACCGGCAGCGCGGCGATGCTGGGCGAGGCGGTCCACTCGCTGGCGGACACCTCGAACGAGCTGCTGCTCCTCTACGGCGAGCGCCGGTCGCGCAAGCCGCCGGACCGGACCCATCCCTTCGGGTACGGGCGCGAGGTCTATTTCTGGAGCTTCATGGTCTCGGTGGTGCTCTTCGCGCTCGGCGCGGGCGTCTCCATCTGGGAAGGCGTGCGCCACGTGCTCGCGCCGCACGAAGTGGAACGGCCGCTCGTGAGCTACACGGTGCTCGGCATCGCGGCGATCTTCGAGAGCGGCTCGTGGTGGTTCGCGTTCCGCGAGTTCCGCTCGCGCACGGCCGGTCGCGGCATGCTGGAGACGGCACGCGAGACCAAGGACCCGTCCACCATCATGGTGTTCCTCGAGGACAGCGCGGCGCTGATCGGCATTGCGCTCGCCGTCGCGGGCACGGCCGCGGCGCAGCTCCTCGGCGAGCCCGTCTTCGACGGCGCCGCATCCATCGCGATCGGCGTCCTCCTCGCGGTCGTGGCGCTCTTCACGGCGCGCGAGAACAAGCAGCTTCTCATCGGGGAGGCGGCGCGCCCCTCGCTGGTGGACGCGATCGGCCGCATCGCCCGCACCCAGGCCGGGGTCGCCGCCTACAACGCCCTTCTCACGATCCAGCTCGCGCCGCACGAGGTGGTCGCCGCGCTGAGCGTGGACTTCGACGACTCGCTGCGCGCCTCCGAGGTGCAGCGGGTGGTGAGGAGCCTGGAGTCGCGCATCCGGCAGCGGCATCCGGAAGTCGTGATGGTGCTGGTCAAGCCGCAGGACCCCGAGGCGTACCGGAAGGCGCACGAGCGCTGGATGGCCGGTTCCTGAGCGTCATCGCGAGCACCTCGGCGAGGTGCATCGGCAATCGACCCGTCGCCTGCTCGACCTGCTCGCGGCAACTGAAACCGTTCGCGATCACCAGCGTATCGTCCTTCGCCTCGCGCAGCGCCGGCAGCAGCACCCGCTCCGCGCAGGCCATCGACACGTCGTACTTCTCCTTCTGGAAGCCGAACGATCCCGCCATGCCGCAACATCCGGCGTCGGGGATGTCGCATTCGACGCCCGCGCGCTCGAGGATCTCGCGGTGCGCGGCCATTCCGAGCACCGCCTGCTGGTGGCAGTGGCCCTGCACGATGGCGCGGCGCCCGAGATGCGCGGGCTTCCAATCGTCCCGGACGAGCAGCTCGTCCAGCAGCACCACCTGGGTGCTCAGGCGCCGCGCGACCTCGTCGCGGAAGAAGAGATCGGGGAGCTCGTCGCGGAAGGTGCTCGCGCAGGCGGGCTCGAGGACCACGATCGGCGTTCCGTTCGCGATGTCTTGCGCGAGCGTCGCCATGATGTCGCGCAGGTAGCGGCGCGCGGTATCGAGCATGCCGAACTCGTAGAGCGGGCGGCCGCAGCACAGGCGCTTCCGGGGGATCGCCACGTCGTAGCCCGCGGCTTGCAGCACGTCGGCCGCGGCATGGGCGGTCGCCGGGTGGAAATGGTCGTTGAACGTGTCGGGCCAGAGGATCACGCGCCGGCCGCCGGCGGGGCGCGGCTCGCGCGCGGCGAACTCCTCGCGGAAGGTCTTCGCCGCGAAGCGGGGGATGCGCCGGTCCGGGTGCACGCCCGCGAGCGCCTTCGCGATGCCCGAGAAGGGCGGCGTCTGCGTGAGGAAGTTCACGAGGCCCGGCGCGAGGGAGGCGAGGTGCGCCCAGCGGTCGATGAGGCCGAAAACATAGGCGGCGCGCGGCTTGAGGCGTCCCGCGTAGCGCTTCGCCATGAACTCCGCCTTGTAGGTCGCCATGTCCACGTGCACGGGACACTCGCCCTTGCAGCCCTTGCACGAGAGGCAGAGGTCGAGCGCCTCCTTCACCGCGTCCGATTTCCAGCCATCGGTCACGGCGTCGCCGCGCAGCATCTCGAAGAGGAGGTGCGCGCGTCCCCGCGTGGAGTGCATCTCCTCCATCGTGACCTTGTAGCTCGGGCACATGAGGCCCGATTTCTTGCGGCACTCGCCCACGCCCACGCAGCGCAGCGTCGCGCGCGAGAAGTCGTTGCGGTCGTCGGGATAGCGGAACTGCGACTGCACCGCGGGCGGGGCGAAGGCGCTCCCCAGGCGCAGGTTCTCGGTCGGATCGTAGGCGTCGATCACCTTGCCCGGGTTCATCTTCCCGGCCGGGTCCCAGATGCCCTTGAACTCGCGGAAGGCCTGCATCAGGGTGTCGCCGAACATGATCGGCAGGAGCGCCGCCTTCGACTGCCCGTCGCCGTGCTCGCCGGAGATCGATCCGCCGAGGCTCACGACGAGGCGCGCGGCCTCGTCGAGGAAACGGCGGAATTTCGCGATGCCCGGCGCGGTCTCGAGGTCGAAGTCGATGCGCGTGTGCACGCAGCCCTGGCCGAAGTGCCCGTAGAGGTCGCACTCGTAGCCGTGCTTCTCGAAGAGCGCGCGAAGCTTGCGCAGGTACTCGCCGAGCTTCTCCGGCGGCACCGCCGAATCCTCCCAGCCCTCCCAGGTGATGGGCTTGCCGGGTACGTGGGCGGTGGCGCCGAGCCCGGACTTGCGCACTTCCCAGATGATGTTCTCCTCGACCGGGTCGTCGAAGAGCTTCATGGAGGGCGGCTTCGATTGCCTCTTGAGCGCATCCATGGCGCGCCAGGCTTTCCGGTCCGATTCCTCGCGATCCTTGCCGCCGAACTCCACGAGGAGCCAGCCGCGCCCGTCGGGAAGCAGCTTCACGTCCTGCGGATGGAGGTGCACCGCCTTCATGTCGGCCACGAGGCGATCGTCGATGCCCTCGAGTCCGATCGGCCCGAACCGCAGGATCTCCGGGACGTGGTCGCCTGCCTCGTAGACGCTGTCGTAGCCGAGCACGAGGAGCGAGCGTCCCGGGGGACTGTCGACCAGGCGCACCTTCGCGCCCAGGATCACGGCGCAGGTGCCCTCGGAGCCCACCAGCGAGCGCGCGACGTTGAATCCCTTCTCGGGCAGCAGCGCCTCGAGGTTGTAGCCGGAGACGCGGCGCGGGATCTGCGGATAGCGCCGCCGGATCTCGTCGGCATGGCGGTCCCGCAGCGCCTCGAGCGCGCGGTAGATTTCGGCCTTGCGCCCGCCCGCGCCGAGCATCTCGAGCCGCGTCGCCTCCGGCGTCTCGCCGACGATCATCCGCACGCCGTCGTAGGTGAGGACGTCCAGCGCGATCACGTTCGCCACCGTCTCGCCGGCCATCACCGAATGCACGCCGCACGAGTTGTTGCCGATCATGCCGCCCAGCGTGTTGTGGTCGTGGGTGGAGGGATCCGGGCCGAAGGTGAGGTGGAAGGCCTCCGCCGCGTCGCGCAGGTCGTCGAGCACCACGCCCGGCTGCACCCAGGCGTAGCGGCCCTCGGGATCGAGGTGGTCGATGCGGTGCAGGTGCTTGGTGAAGTCGATCACCACGGCGACGTTGCAGCACTGGCCGCAGAGGCTCGTCCCGCCGCCGCGGGGAAGGACCGGCGCGCCGTGCTCGCGGCAGGCCGCCACGGTGCGCACGACATCCTCGACGGTTCGCGGCACGACCACGCCGATCGGGACCTGGCGATAGTTCGAGGCGTCGGTCGCGTAGAGCGCGCGGCTGCCCGCGTCGAAGCGGACCTCGCCCTCGATCGCGCGGCGCAGCGCCGCCTCCAGCCCGCGCGCGTCGACGCCGGCCCGCGTGGGACGAACGGACCGTGCGTCGACGAAATGGCTCGCCATGGGAATCTCCTTCGGGGCTTCGGATTCAGATGCGGAAGCGCTCGGCGTCGCGCTCCCGCAATTCGAGACCGAGGCCGGGGCGCCCGCGGTCGGGATGCAGCCGTCCAACGCGCGGCTGCGGGGCGCCGTCGAAGAGCATCCGCTCGATCCGCACGTGGTCGTGGAAATACTCGAGGTGCACGGCGCGGCGCGCGGCGCAGCACAGCGCCGCGTGCAATGCGGGCGCGCAATGGCTCGAGAGCGGAATGCCGAACGCATCGGCGAGCGCGGCCGCGTCCATGAAGCCCGTGACGCCGCCGCAGCGCGTGGCATCGGCCTGGATCGCGTCCACCGCGCCCGCTTCGAGCATGCGCCGGAAGTAGACGAGGTCGTAGCCGTACTCGCCCGCGGCGATCGCCATCCTCGCCGGGCGCGTATCGCGCAGCAGCCGCAGCCCCTCCAGGTCGTCGGAGGACACCGGCTCCTCGAACCATTGCACGCCGTTCGCGGCGAAGCGCTCGGCCTGTCCGAGCGCCTGCTCCCGCGTGTAGGCGCCATTGGCGTCGACGAAGAGGAGAACCCCGGGCCCGATCGCCTCGCGCGCCGCGGCGACGCGGTCGATGTCGGCTTCGGCATCGCGGCCCACCT
>DATIVM010000162.1:0-7635 GCA_035465975.1 Usitatibacter sp. | reverse complement strand
GACTTTGGCTCAAGCTCGTCGCCCCGGGGCTGGTGGACCGGATCGCGCGGCGCGCCGTCGAGCAAGGCCGCTGATGAGCGCCACCGTCTGGCTCACCTACTTCCTCGCGACGATCATCCTGTCGGTGACGCCGGGTCCCGGCGTGTTCTCGAGCATCTCGAGCGGGTTGAACCACGGCTTCCGCCTGGGACTGTGGAACGGCGTCGGAATGCAGGCCGCGAACGCGATCCTCGTGGCCATCGTCTCGCTCGGCCTCGGGGCGATCCTGCTCGCCTCGGAGACGCTCTTCTCCGCGGTGAAGTGGCTGGGCGTGGCGTACCTGGTCTACCTCGGCGTCGTCACGTGGCGCTCGCAGCCGAAGGGCTTCGAGCGCGACCGCGACGACCGGGCGCGCACGCCGCGCGAGGTCTTCCTTCGCGGGTTCCTCGTGAACATCACGAACCCGAAGGGCATCATCTTCTTCGCCGCGATCCTGCCGCAGTTCATCGACGTGACGCGACCGCAGCTCCTGCAGTACGGGATCTTCGCCGCGACCACGTTCACGGTCGACGTGGTCGTGATGATGGGCTACACGGCGCTCGCCGCGAGGGTGTTCGCGGTGATGAAGGAACCGGCGCACCTTCGCTGGATCAACCGCACTCTGGGCTCCGCGTTCATCGTCGCCGGGCTCGCCCTCGCCGGGTTCCGGCGGGCGGCTTCGTCGGCCTGATCGCTTCCCCGGGTCACGCCGCGGGAAGGGATCGGACGCAGGGCCTGTTTTCCCCAAACGAACAGCACAAGGAGACTCGCATGACGATCAAGGTCGGAGACCGCCTTCCCGAAGGCAAGGTGCAGGAATTCATCGAGGTGGAAGGCAACGGCTGCACCGTCGGCCCCAACACCTTCGACGTGCGCGAGCAGGCGAAGGGCAAGAAGATCATCGTCTTCGGCCTGCCCGGCGCCTTCACGCCGACCTGCTCCGCCAAGCACGTCCCGAGCTACCTGAACACCTACGACGCGCTCCGGAAGAAGGGCGTGGACGAGATCTGGTGCTTCGCGGTGAACGACGCGTTCGTGATGGGCGCGTGGGCACGCGACCAGAAGGCCAACGGCAAGATCCGTTTCATGGCCGACGGCAGCGCCGACTACACGAAGAAGCTCGGCCTCGAGCTCGACCTCGGCGCGCGCGGCCTGGGCATGCGCTGCCAGCGCTTCGCGATGCTGGTGGACGACGGCGTCGTGAAGGCGCTCAACGTCGAGGCGCCCGGCAAGTTCGAGGTCTCGGGCGGCGAGCAGATGCTGAAGCTGCTGTAGCGGGCCGCCTACTGGTTCCTGAGAATCACGTACAGGATCAGCAGCGCCACGATCGCGATGAGCGTCACCTTCCACCACGAGAGCGGGCTCTCGCCGAACACCTCGCCGGTCTGGCCGTTCACGATGAAGCGGTAGGCCCGGTCGCGGTAGCGGTAGGCGGAGATCCACACCGGCATGAGCACGTGCTTGAAGGTGATGTCGCCGTAGCGCGTGCGCACCGCCTCGATGCGCTGCTCGTCGCCGCCGATGTCGCGGCGGATCGCCATGCGGATGCGCTCGTCGATCGTGCCGCGCGCGATCGCGAAGCCGTCCTTGAGGCCGATGCGGTAGGCCTCGGCCCGGAACCCGCTCACGAACTCCGGCTTGTAGGGGACCAGCCCCGAGGTGTCGAAGCGCCACGGCGAGCCGCGCAGGGTGTCCGGCACGGATTGCGAGGCGAGCACCACCACGTCGTCGTGGAAGAGGTCGACGTGCCCCGAGACCGGCGTCCAGCTGGTGCTCTTGTCGTGGCGGCGCCCGCGCTGTCCCGAATAGTCTGTGGAGGTGCGGCAATCGTAGGTCCAGAACGGCAGGTACACGCCCGCGAGCGCGGCGTCGGTCTGGGCGTAGCGCTTGAGGTCGAGGGGCGCGAGCCAGCGCCGGCGGATCCAGCGCCGGAACGATTCCTGGGCGCGCGAGCGGTCGAGCTGGAACGGCACGATCGACTTCGGCCGGATCCGCCGATGGGCGTAGCTCGTCGAGACGATCGCCGCGGCGCAGAACGCGCAGCGCGAGGCGAAGACGGCGACCGCGAGGGTCTGCTCCGCGCCGCACTTGTCGCAGCGCACGTGCTCCTCCTCGAGCGTGGGCTCGCCCGCCTCGAGCTGCTGCAGGTACGCCTCGAAGTCGAGCTCGTCGACGCTGCCCTCGTCCGGGGCGATGGCGTTCGTCGCGCCGCAGAACTCGCAGCGGAGCTCGCGCGTGCCGGGCGCGAACGAGAGGCGCGCGCCGCAGGAGCGGCACGGGTAGGTGCGGACCCCGGCTTCCCGCGCCTCGCCGGCGGCCGTCGCATCCATGGCGTTACCGCGGGATCGGCGGGGGGACGTCGGCGAAGAGCGGCGCGAGCTCCTGCACGTCGCCCGCCTTCGCCCACTGCGCCATGCCGCTGCGCCACACGAGCGAGCCGCGCGTGAGCTGGCCCGCGGCGACCTGCTGGCGCAGCGCCGGGAGATCGAAGGGACCGGCCTCGCCCTGGCCCACCGCGACGTGGAACGCGATGGCGCCCGGGATGGGCGGCGGCACCGAGGCCCCCGCCGCGGCTCCCGCGCCGAAGCTGTTCATCATCTGCGCGCCCATGGCGATCCCCGCGCCCATGCCGACACCCGCCCCCGCGGCGCCGCCGGGGTTGTTCGCCGCGTCGCGGATCGAGGCCGCGCTCTCGTACTGCGCGTAGGCCTGGAGGTTGCCGATCGCGGCCATGGCGCCGCGCTTGTCGATCGCCTTCTCGACCTCCTCCGGGAGGCCGATGTCCTGCACCTGCACCTCGAGGAGCTCGAGGCCCATCGCGCCGAAATCCGGCGCGAGCTTCTCGCGCAGCATCGCCCCCATCTCGACGACCTTCGCTTCCATGTCGATCACGGAGATGCCGAGCCCGGGCATGAGCTCCTTGATGCGCAGGCCGATCTTGCCGCGCAGGTTGTCCTCGAGCTGCGCGATGCCGAAACGGCCCTCGGTGCCCACGAGATCCTTCACGATGATGCCGGCGTCCTGCGCCCGGACCGCGTACAGGCCGTAGGCGGTCGCGCGCACCATGCCGAATTCGCGGTCGCGCATCATGGCCGGCCCGGGCGTCCCCCACTTGAGGTCGGTGAACTTGCGGGTGGAGACGAAGTACACCTCGGCCTTGAACGGGCTTTCGAAGCCGTACTTCCAGCCCTTCAGCGTCGCGAGGATCGGCAGGTTCTGCGTGGCGAGCGTGTGCGTGCCGGGCTTGAACACGTCGGCGAGCTTGCCCTCGTTCACGAAGACGGCGACCTGCCCTTCGCGCACCACGAGCTTCGCGCCGTACTTGATCTCGTTCTGGTAGCGCTCGAAGCGGTAGGCAAGCGTGTCGTTGGTGTCGTCGAGCCACTCGACGATGTCGACCAGCTCGCCCGTCAGCTTGTCCCACAGGGCCATGAGGTTTCCTCTCGGGAAGTTCGCGGGAAGGAGCGAGTAAGGTACCCTGTGATGCCTGCGAATTCAACGACGCTTGCCACGGCATGGCGATCACCGTCTCGACGCTCCACATCTACCCCGTGAAGGGCCTCAAGGGCATCGACCTCGGGCAGGCGCGGCTCACCGGGCGCGGGCTGGAGCACGACCGGCGCTACATGGTGGTCGACGCATCCGGCGAGTTCCTCACCCAGCGCGTGCTGCCGCGGATGGCGACCGTCTGGACGGACGTGGACGGCCCCGAGCTCGTGCTCTCCGCCCCCGATCGCGAACCGGTGTCGCTGCCCCTCGCGCCGGAAAGCGGCGACCCGCTGCGCGTGCGCGTCTGGCGCAGCGACTGCGACGCGCTCGCCCCCTCGCCCGCGGCCGACGCGTGGCTCTCCGATTACCTCGAGATCGCCTGCCGCATCGTGTACATGCCGGAAACGACGCGCCGCGAATCCAATGCCCGGTACGCGCCGGGCGGCCGGCTGGTGAGCTTCGCCGACGGCTATGCCTGCCTCGCCACCTCCGAATCGTCGCTCGCCGACCTCAACGCGCGCCTCATCGCCAAGGGCCATCGCGCGTTGCCGATGAACCGCTTCCGGCCGAACATCGTGCTGGGCGGCGCGGGCGCCTTCGAAGAGGACCGCTGGAAGGAGATCGCGCTGGGCGAGGCGGTCTTCGGGGGCGCGAAGCCGTCGGGCCGCTGCCAGGTGACGACCACGGACCAGGCCACCGGGGAGGTGCTGGGCCCCGAGCCGCTCGCGACGCTCGCCACCTATCGGGAGCACCCCGAGTTCGGGATCATGTTCGGCGTGAACTGGTTCGTGGTGAAGACGGGCGCGATCCGCGTCGGGGATCGCGTGGAGATCCGCGCGTGAGCGCACGATGACGGAGGGACGAATGGCGAGCGGCTCGGGCACGACGGTTCGCGCGGCGGTGGTGCAGGCCTCCGCGGTGCCTTTCGATTCGGAGGCCTGCGTGGAGAAGGCGGTGCGCCTCACGGGCGAGGCGGCCGCGAAGGGCGCGAAGGTCGTGGTGTTTCCCGAGGCGTTCGTCCCGGGCTATCCGAAGGGCCTCAACTACGGGCTCGTGGTGGGCGCGCGCGATCCCGTGGGCCGCGAGGAATTCCGCATCTACCTCGACGCGGCGATCCCGGTGCCCGGCCCGCACACGCAACGGCTCGGCGAGGCGGCGGCCGCGCACGGCGTCTACCTCGTGATCGGCGTGATCGAGCGCGACGGCGGCACCTGCTACTGCACCGTGCTCTTCTTCGGCCCCGACGGCCGCCTGCTCGGCAAGCACCGCAAGCTCATGCCCACCGCGCTCGAGCGCATGATCTGGGGCTTCGGCGACGGCTCCACGCTCACCGCGGTCGAGAGCCCCTACGGCAACATCGGCGCCGTGATCTGCTGGGAGAACTACATGCCGATGCTGCGCATGGCGATGTACGCGAAGAACGTCGCGCTCTACTGCGCGCCGACGGCGGACGATCGCGATACGTGGCTCCCGACCATGCAGCACGTGGCGCTCGAGGGGCGCTGCTTCGTGCTCACGGCGTGCCAGTTCATCCGGCGCAAGGAGTTTCCCGCCAGCGTGCGCATGTCGCTCGGCGATTCGCCCGACTCGGTGATCATGCGCGGAGGAAGCGCCATCGTGAGCCCGCTGGGGAAGGTGCTCGCCGGGCCGGATTTCGACGGCGAGACGATCCTCACCGCGGACCTGGACCTCGGCGACATCGGGCGCGGCAAGTTCGACTTCGACGTCGCGGGGCACTACAGCCGCCCGGACGTCTTCCAGCTCGTGGTGAACGAGGCGCCGGCCAACGCCGTGGTGCGGAAATAGGGACAGACCCCATTTTCCCATTGGCGGAACGACCGTTCGCTCTTGCGGAAAAAGGGGTCTGTCCCTGATTTTCAGCCGCGCAGCGCGTGGATCGCGAGCGCGATCCACCCAGCGATGAACGCCATGCCGCCGAACGGCGCGAAGGGGCCCCAGGAGCGGCCGGTGAGCGCGAGGAACCAGAGCGAGCCGCAGAAGAGGACGATGCCCGCGGCGAAGAGCGCGCCCGCGGCGCCGAGCCAGGGCGAAGTCCCCTCGCGCGCGACGAGCCCCACGGCCACGAGGCCGAGTCCGTGGACCAGGTGGTAGAGCACCGCCGTCTGCAGCAGGCGCGTGGCGTCGGGGTGCGCGGCGCCCTTCGCCGCGTGCGCGGAGAACGCGCCGGCCGCGACGCCGAGCGCCATGGCGAGCGCGCCGAGGACGAGGAACGCCTTCGCCATGCCGGCGCTCACCGCTTCGCCTGCGGCGCGGGACGCAGCAGGTAGGATGCGAGCGCCGGCAGCAGGAAGAGCGCGCCGAGCATGTTCAGGAAGAACATGAACGCGAGGAGGATCCCCATGTCGGCCTGGAACTTGAGCGCCGAGAAGGCCCAGGTCCCGACGCCGATCGTCATCGTGACCGCCGTGAACACCATCGCCGTCCCGCGCTCCTGCAGCGCCTCGTAGAACGCCTCCCCGAGGCCCCTGCCCTCGTGCAGGTGCGCCTCGATGCGGTCGTAGAGGTAGATGCCGTAGTCGACGCCCACGCCCACGCCGAGGGCGATCACGGGAAGCGTCGAGATCTTGAGCCCGATCCCGAGGGTGGGCATGAGCGCCTCGCACAGGACCGAGACGATCGCGAGCGGGATCAGGATGCAGAGCGTCGCGCGCAGGCTGCGGAAGGTGACGAGGCACATGAGCAGCAACGCGCCGAAGATCGCGAAGTCCATCTCGAAGCGCGCCTGGTCCACCGCCTCGTTGGTGGCCGCCGCCACGCCCATGTTCCCGGTGGCGAGCTTGAACTGGAGGTGCGGCGTGGGGTGCGCCGCGAAGTACCTCTTCGCCTCCGCCACCAGCCGCGCGAGCGTCTCGCCCTGCTGGTCCGTGGTGTTCACCAGCACCTGCATGGCGCTGCAGTCGGCGTTGAGGAGGCCCGTCGACGTGTCCACGGGCGAGACCGCCTGCGCCATCACCTGCGGGTCGCGCGGGAGCTGGCGCCACTTCACGTTGCCCTCGTTGAAGCCGGCGTTCAGCACCTTCGCCACGCCGGGGAGCGAGATCACCGACTGCGTGCCCGGCACGTTCTGCATGTACCAGTCGAAGCGCTCGATGGCGTCCATGACGTCGTATTGCGTGCACGCGCCCTGCACGCCCTCGGTCTGCGCCACCACGCCGAGCGTGTTCACGCCGATGCGGAACTTGTCCACGATCACCGCGTTGTCGCGGTTGTAGCGCGAGTCGGGCCGCAGCTCCGGCACCCCGATCCCGTAGTCGCCCACGCGCAGGTGCCGCGCCTGGAGGATTCCCGCCGCCAGCACCGCGAGCGCGACCAGCACGATCGCGCGCGCGCGCCGCGGCTCGACGCAGCGCGAGGCGGCGCGCCAGAACCCGTCGCCGCGCCCCGCCTTGCCCGCCTGCCGCCCGATCGAGGAGCGCGAGAGCCGCAGGTGCGAAAGCAGGATCGGCAGCAGCATCTTGTTGGTGAGGATCATCCACCCCACCCCGAGCGAGGCCGTGATGCCCAGCTCGCGCACGATGTCGATGGGGATCAGCATGATCACCGCGAAGCCGAGCACGTTGGTGAGCAGCGCCAGGGTGCCCGGGATGAAGAGCTTCGCGAAGGCGCGCTGCGCGGCCGTGAGCCCGTCGGCGCCCGCCACGACTTCCCGCTCCCAGGTGCGCGTCATCTGCACCGCGTGGGAGACGCCGATCGAGAAGATCAGGAACGGCACCAGGATCGAGAGCGGGTCGATGCCGAAATGCAGGAGCGGAAGCGTCCCGAGCAGGAAGAGCACCGGCAGCATCGCCACCGCGAGCGCGACCAGCGAGAGCTTGAGGTCCTTCACGAACCAGATCATGAGCGCGAGCGTGATCGCGAAGGCGATGGCGAAGAAGAGGATCACGCCGCGCGCGCCGTCCGCGATGTCGCCGACCGCCTTCGCGAAGCCGATGATGTGCACCGTCTGGCCGCCCCCCTCGTACTTCGCGCGCAGCTGCTCGAGCTTGCGGGCGAAGTCGAAGTAGTCGAGGCGCTTGCCGGTCTGCGGATCGATCTCGAGCAGCGCCGCGGTCACCAGCGCCCCGGAGAAATCGGTCGCGACGGTGCGCCCGACCTACGCGGACTTGT
>DATIVM010000161.1:0-11864 GCA_035465975.1 Usitatibacter sp. | reverse complement strand
ATTCGGCCAAACTAGCCTAGAACTTCGCGGAACTCCTCCGAACTCGCGCCCATCGCTTGGCGGTAAACTTCGACAAGCGGATTTCGTGCCCGCGCGCGGCCTTGGGCCCGTCGGTCATCGACTGAACGTCGCCTAAACTGGACAATCTTCCGCAAACTGCGGCAAACTCGCTGGCCATGCCCACGATCCTCGTTATGCACGGGCCGAACCTGAACCTGCTCGGCGGCCGAGAGACCGAGCATTACGGCACCGAGACGCTGGAGTCGATCAACCGGCGGCTCGAGGCCAAGGGCCGGGAGGCGGGCGTCGCCGTGTACGCATTCCAGAGCAATTCCGAGGCGAAGCTGGTGGAGCGGGTTCAGGCGGCGAAGAGCGACGGAACTTCGTTCATCGTCATCAATCCTGCCGCGTTCACGCACACCAGCGTGGCCCTGCGCGATGCGCTGGCCGCGGTCCGCATTCCCTTCATCGAGGTCCACCTGTCCAATGTCCATGCCCGGGAGCCGTTCCGCCAGCACTCCTATTTTTCCGACCTGGCGGCGGGCGTGATCGTCGGCCTCGGTCCGCTCGGCTACGAGCTCGCGCTGGAAGCCGCGCTCCGCGCGATCCGCGGCCGGCCGGGACCCTGAGGAGCGCCATGGATCTGCGCAAGCTGAAGAAGCTCATCGACCTCGTCCAGGAATCGGGGATCGGGGAGATCGAGATCACCGAGGGCGAGGAGAAGGTGCGCATCTGCCGGCAGCCGGCGGGCTCGCCGCAGGTGCTGATGACCGCCTCGCCGATGCAGATGCCGATGGCCGCCCCGGCCCCGCCGCCCGCGCCCGCCGAGCCGGAAAAGCCCGCGGAGCCGACCGGGCACACCCTCAAGTCGCCGATGGTGGGCACGTTCTATCGCGCCCCCTCGCCCGGCGCGCCGGCGTTCGTGGAGGTGGGGCAGGCGGTGAGCAAGGGGCAGACGCTCTGCATCATCGAGGCCATGAAGCTCCTGAACGAGATCGAGTCCGACGTCGCCGGCACCATCAAGGCGATCCTGGTGGAGAACGGGCAGCCGGTGGAGTACGGGCAGCCGTTGTTCCTGATCGAGTAGATGTTCGAGAAGATCCTGATCGCCAACCGCGGCGAGATCGCGCTGCGCATCCAGCGCGCGTGCCGCGAGATGGGCATCAAGACCGTCGCCATCCATTCCGAGGCGGACGCGGACGCGAAGTACGTGATGCTCGCCGACGAGTCGGTGTGCATCGGCCCGGCGCCCTCGCGCGACAGCTACCTCAACATTCCGGCGATCATCAGCGCGGCCGAGGTGACCGACGCGCAGGCGATCCATCCCGGCTACGGCTTCCTCTCGGAGAACGCCGACTTCGCGGAGCGCGTCGAGAACTCGGGATTCGTGTTCATCGGTCCCAGGGCGGAGTCGATCCGCGCGATGGGCGACAAGATCGCGGCCAAGGTCGCGATGAAGAAGGTCGGCATTCCCTGCGTGCCGGGCTCCGACGGGCCCCTTCCCGACGATCCCAAGGAGATCCGTCGCCTCGCCTCGGCGGTGGGCTACCCGGTCATCATCAAGGCGGCGGGCGGCGGAGGCGGGCGCGGCATGCGCGTGGTGCACACGGAGGCGGCGCTCATCAACGCCGTGACCATGACGCGCACCGAGGCGCAGAACGCGTTCAACAATCCCACCGTCTACCTCGAGAAGTACCTCGAGAACCCGCGGCACATCGAGATCCAGGTCCTCGCCGACGAGCACAAGCAGGCGATCTACCTCGGAGAGCGCGATTGCTCCATGCAGCGGCGCCACCAGAAGATCATCGAGGAGGCGCCGGCGCCCCACGTGAAGCCGCGCCTCATCGAGCGCATCGGCGAGAAGTGCGCCGAGGCGTGCCGCAAGCTCGGCTACCGCGGCGCGGGCACCTTCGAGTTCCTGTTCGAGAACGAGGAGTTCTACTTCATCGAGATGAACACCCGCGTGCAGGTGGAGCACCCCGTCACCGAGGTGATCACCGGCGTGGACATCGTGCAGGAGCAGATCCGCGTCGCCGCGGGCATGAAGCTCAAGCTGCGGCAGCGCGACGTCACGAAGCGCGGCCACGCGATCGAGTGCCGCATCAACGCGGAGAACCCGTACACGTTCGTGCCCTCGCCGGGCCGCATCACCCAGTACCACGTGGCGGGCGGTCCCGGCATCCGCTACGACTCGCACGTGTACGCCAACTACTACGTGCCGCCCTACTACGATTCCCTCATCGGCAAGCTCATCGCGTTCGGCGACACCCGCGAGCAGGCGATCGCACGCATGCGCGTCGCCCTCTCCGAGATGGTGATCGAGGGCATCCAGACCAACATCCCGCTGCACCAGGAGCTGATGAGCGACGCGGCCTTCATCCGCGGGGGCGTGAGCATCCACTACCTCGAAGAGAAGATGGCGGCGTTGAAGTCGATCCAGGCGGAGAGCTGAGCGCGGCCGTGGCGTGGCAGCGCGTGGATCTCGTCGTCGAGGGGGCCCGCGCCGAAGCGTTGGCCGACGCGCTCGCCGCGGGGGGCGCGATCTCCACCGAGCTGAGCGATGCCGCGGCCGGAACGCGCGAGGAGCACGCGATCTTCGCGGAGCCCGGCGCCGAGTCCGGGCCCTGGCCGCGCTCTCGGGTGTCCGCGCTCTTCCCCGGCGAGCACGACGTCGATGCCGCGGTCCGTGACGCGCTGAGCGCGTGCGGCCTGGAACACGTCGAGGCAGCCTCCGTCGACCGCGTCGAGGACGCGGACTGGGTCACGCTCACGCAGCGCCAGTTCGAGCCGATCCGCGCCGGCGAAAGGCTCTGGATCGTCCCCACCTGGCACGCGGCACCCGACCCCGGCGCCGTGAACGTGATCCTCGACCCGGGCGCCGCCTTCGGCACCGGGAGCCATCCCACCACGCGCCTTTGCCTCGCCTGGCTCGAGCGCAACGTGCGGGCGGGCGACGTCGTGCTCGATTACGGCTGCGGCTCCGGCATCCTCGCGATCGCCGCGATGCGCCTGGGGGCCGGGCTCGCGCGCGCGGTGGACATCGATCCGCTCGCGCTGGAAGCCGCGCGCTACAATGCCCGGGCGAACGACGTGCAGGTCGAGGTGATCGATGCGCACCAAGGCTTTCCCGGCGACGCGCGCGTCACCGTCGCCAACATCCTCGCCAACCCGCTGCGCATGCTCGCGCCGACCATCGCATCGCACACCCGGCCCGGCGGCGCCCTCGCGCTGTCCGGAATCCTCGAGCCGCAGGCCGCGGAGGTGATCGCCGCCTACGCGCCCTGGGCGCGGCTCGACGTGGTGGACCGCGACGACGGGTGGGTGCTGGTCGCCGGGGCGAGGGACGGCGCGTGCTGATCACCACGTGCACCAACTGCCTCGCGCGCTTCCGCGTCACGCCGCAGCAGCTCAACGCGCGGCAGGGGCAGGTGCGCTGCGGCCGCTGCGGAAAGGTGTTCAGCGGATTCGAGGCGCTGGAGCGGGTGCCCGACGACGACACCGGGAGCCGCCTCCTCGCGGCGCGCGAGGCCCTCGACCGCGCCGCGCCGGCGCCCGCGCCCGGGGAGCCGCCCGAGCTCGAGGCGCTGGATGCGCCCGCGCCGATCATCAAGCCCGCTCCCGAGGCTCCGGCCCCGCCGCCTGCCGCTCCCGCGCCGCGTGCCGAGCGCAACCGCCCGGTCGAGCAGGCCGCGCCCGCCATCGCCGAGCCCCTCGAGCTCACGCCGCCGCCCACGCGCGTTTCCCGCGGCTGGTCGTTCGGCGTCGTGCTGATGCTGCTCGTGCTTTGCATGGAGGCAGCGTACGCGTACCGCGCGCCGCTCGCCATGCGGTATCCGGCGCTTCGCCCGTGGCTCGAGGCGGCCTGCTCGCAGGCGGGCTGCGTCGTGCCCTGGTCGCGCGACGAGCGCCGCCTGAAGCTCGAGGACTCGGAGCTGCTGGAAGTGCCCGGACGCCCCGACGAGATCGCGCTCGCCGCGCGCATCCGCAACCTCGCGGACGTCGCGCAGGAATATCCGCACCTGGAGCTCACCCTGACGGACATCGGCGGCCAGCCCGCCGCGCGCCGCGTGCTGCGCCCTGCCGACTACCTGGGCCACGCGCCCGCGCGCGACGAGGTGCTCGCGGCCGGGGGCGAGGTCGCCATCCAGCTGCGGCTGGCGACCTCGGGCCTCAAGGCCACCGGATACCAGCTGCTGGTCTTCTACCCCTGAGCGGACGCGGCGCCCTCGCGCAGCGTCGCGAGCATCGATCCCACCGCGCGGTCCACGAGCGGCGCATCGTCGAGCATGCGCGCTTCGCCCAGGCGCATCTGCTCGGCGAGCGCTTCCGGCGAGATCGACACGGCGCCCTCCGCGGAGAGCGGGTTGGTGAAGAGATAGACGCCCTTGTTGGGGCTGATCCAGGTGAGGCGCGCGCGCTTGGCGCCGGGCGCGCCGCAGAACTCCACCCAGGTGCCGCGCTGCAGGTTGGTCCAGATGCCGGTGCGCGTGAAGACGTTGCGCACGATGCCGCGCGAGCGCAGCCGGATCTCCTCCATGCGGATGCCGCCGGCGGGGACCATCTCGCGCTCGATGGCGGGCGCCTCGCGACGCGGCGGGACCGGCACCTCGGGGAGCGCCGCCATGCCGCGCAGCCCCGATTTCACGGCGCCGGCATGGCAATCGACGAGCGCGCCGAGGAACGCGTCGCGGGCCGCGTCGTCGATCCCTCCGCGGCGCAGCCCTTCCACCACGTTCTTGAGCATCCCGGGAAGGATCGCGACGAGGCGCTTGCGCTCCTCGGGCTGCGACTTCGGCTCCACGCTCCAGGCGAGGTCCTCCATCGTCTTCACGAGGAGCTGCCAGGTGGGCGAGGCCTCCCCCTCGACGAGGCGCGCGGCGGCGAGCGCACGCACCCACGGGCCCTCAAGCGCTTCGCGCACGATGGCCGGAACCCAGGGGCTCGCCTGCAGGCGGCGCGCCACCTCGTCCTCGGCGAACGTGCGCGCGATCTCCTCGCGCTCGCGCTCCTCGACGAGGCGCGCCGAGCGCTCCACCAGCTCGGCCTCCGCGCGCTTGCGCTCCTCGATGAAGGCCTCGACGCGCCCGAGCTGCGACTCGAAGAGCGCGATGTCCGTGTCGAAGTCCGCGAGGATGCGGCCGACCACGGCCTCCACCATGGCGATGCAGCCGCTGCCGTCGGCGTTCGCCTCGTCGAGACCGATCGCGCATTCGGCGAGGCGGTCGATGAGGCGCCGCGCGGGATGCGCCTTCGACGAGAAGAAGTTCTTGTCGAGGAGCGCCACCTTGAGCGTGGGGATCTGCAGCCGCCCGAGCCAGGCCTTGACGCTCGTCGGGATGTGCCGGTCCTCGAAGATGTAATCGAAGAGCATCGACACCAGGTCGATGGTCATCGCGTCGAGCGCGGGGAGCGACGCGCTCTGCGGCGCCGTGCGGATGCCCTTCACGACGTTCACCGGCACGGAGCCGTCCACCTGGGCGGCGGCGCCCTCGCGATGCATCCGCGTGAGCTCGGAGAGGAACGAGGCGGGGATGGCGGAAGGCGCGCCGCCCGCGCCCTGCGCAAGCGGATTGCCGCCGGGCATCGCCGCGCCGAGGAGCTGCGCGAGCGTGCCGAAGATGTCGTTCGGGGTCGCGGGCGCCTTCGGCGCGGCCGGACGGTCCGGGCGCGGCTGCGAAGCCGCGGACTTGCGCACCGCGACCCGCACCTCCGGAAGGATGCGTCGCTCGACGAGGTGCTCGTTCAGGTCGCGATAGATGTCCTGCAGCTCCGCCTCCGCATAGCTCTCGAGCTGGCGCAGCAGCGTGAGCTTCACCTTGAAGCTCGCGCCGATCTGCTCGCACGCATTCTGGAGCGCCGCGAATACGGTCGAGGGACTGAGGGGATTCGCCTCCTCCTCGAGGCCGGGTCGCTCGAGGAGGAAGCCCATGCGCTGGCTGAGCGCGAAGAGCTCGCCCTCGCACGCGGCGCCGAGCTTGCGCGACATTTCGCGCATCGCGATGGATTCCTCGAGCTCCTCGGGCGCGACGAGCGCGAGCTCCCCATACGCCGGCGCAGGGGCGTGGGCGGGGGCGGCCGATTCGCCGCGCACCTTGCGATTGAAGAACTCCACGAACTGGCTGCGGAACGCCGCCTCGATCGCGGGGCGCTTCTCGCGCGCCTTGGCGCGCGCGTCGAGATAGGTGTTCTGCGCCTCGCGGTCGGGTGCCTTCTCGGAAAGCTCGAAGAGGTCGTCCTCGACGCGATCGAGCATTCCCGCGAGCGAGCGCGCCATGCGATCGAGCGCGAGCTGCCGGCAATCGGTCAGCACATCGGCGGATTCGCGCGCAGTGAGGCGGGCCTTCGCGCGGGGATGCTCTCCGAGGGGGACGACGTTGCCGTTCGCGGGTTGCGCCATGTTCGCCACCTCCCAGGGCGCCGCCGGAGGGGGAACGCATCGACAGGGTGCGCGGCCCGGGGAAGGAGAGCCCTTCCCGGCGACCCTGGCAATCCCGCTGTCATAGGGCTCTTGCGCCCCTTAGACCGGAGACTTTGCGTCCCCACCTTTCGATGGGTTTGCCCTGTTGCAGAAATCGTGCGCCGCAGGATCCGGCCCGTGCGTCCGCCGGATTACCAATGTAACGATCGTACGCGGGCGACTTTGGGCTGGGCCTCCGGGGCCGTCAATGCCGCTCGTCGGCTCGAGCGCGCCGCACGTCCCCCAGGGGTGAGCGCTTCCTAGCGTTTATACTGGCGCCCATGACGATCCTGGTCTGCGGTTCCCTGGCTTACGACACCATCATGGTGTTCCCCGACCAGTTCAAGAAGCACATCCTCCCGGAGCAGATCCACATCCTCAATGTGTCCTTCCTGGTGCCGGACATGCGCCGCGAGTTCGGGGGAACGGCGGGCAACATCGGCTACAACCTGAAGCTGCTCGGCGAAGACCCGTGGATCATGGCGACCGCCGGGCGCGACTTCGAGCCCTACGAACAGCGCCTGCAAGAACTGCGGATCTCGACGCGGCACGTGCTGCGCCTGGACGAGCAGTACACGGCCCAGGCCTTCATCACGACCGACGTCGACGACAACCAGATCAACGCCTTCCACCCGGGCGCCATGTCCTTCGCCCACCTGAACCGCGTCGAGGACGCGGCCGCGGCTTCCCTCGCGATCGTCTCGCCCGACGGGCGGCAGGGAATGATCGAGCACGCGCGCGACCTCGCCGCGCGATCGATCCCGTTCGTGTTTGATCCGGGGCAAGGGCTGCCGATGTTTTCGGGCCCGGAGCTCCTCGAGCTGTCATCCGGCGCGGCGGCCGTGGCGTTGAACGATTACGAAGCGCGCGTTGTCGAGCAGAAGACCGGCAAGCCGGTCGCGGAGCTCGCGCGCATCGCCGGTGCCGTCGTGGTCACCCGCGGCGGCGAGGGATGCGTGATCGTCACCTCCAGCGGCGAGATTCGCGTGCCCGCGGTTCCCCCCGAAGGCATCGTGGATCCCACCGGCTGCGGCGACGCGTTCCGCGCCGGGCTTCTGTACGGCATGGCGCGCGACTGGGGCTGGGAGAAATCCGCGCAACTCGCATCCGTCATGGGCTCGATCAAGATCGCGCATCGGGGCGGGCAGAACCATTGCCCGGCGCGCGAGGCGATCGCGCGGCGCTTCAAGGAAGCATTCGGACACCCACTGTGAGGAAGGCCCGCGCGCGCCGCGGGCGGATTCCGGAAGGAGAGGAAGCATGAGGCGATCAAGGGCATGGACGGCGGCGGCGGTATGCGCGCTGCTCCTCGGCGGTTGCGCCTATCCGTACGGCAGCTACGATTACCGCGGTTACCAGGTGATGGGCGAGCAGACCGTACGCTTCGGCGTGGTGGATTCGGTGCGGCCGGTGCGCATCATGCCCGGCGAATCGGGCGTCGGCGCCGCGGGCGGCGCGGTGCTCGGCGGACTCGCGGGCAGCCAGGTGGGCGGCGGCAGCGGCCAGGTCGCGGGCGCAGTGGGCGGGGCGATCCTCGGCGGCGTCATCGGCTCGAACGTCGAGCGCTCGGCCAACGAGCGCCAGGGCGTCGAGGTCACCGTGCTGCTCGACAACGGCAGGTACGTCTCGGTGGTGCAGGAAGCCGACGAGCTGTTCCGCCCCGGCGACCGCGTCCGCGTCCTCTCCGGTCGCGGCACCACCCGCGTGACGCACTGAGCTCCGGCGCGACCGGCTGCGGGCCCGCCACGCGCGTGCTGCGCTGGGCGCGCCTCGTCGGCCACGGGGCGCGGGCCGCGTGGATCCTTCGCTTCGTCTACCCGCGTTCCCGGCCGCCGGAGCGGCGGCGCCTCGCCCGCTGGTGGGCGCGCGGGCTGCTGCGCATTCTCGGCGTGCGCGTGCGCGTGAGCGGTCCGCTTCCGCCGCTGCGCGGCGAGGCCGCGATGATCGCGGCGAACCACGTCTCGTGGATCGACATCTTCGCGGTGATGAGCGTGCGTCCGGCGCGCTTCATCGCGAAGAGCGAGATCCGCGGCTGGCCCGCCGCGGGGTGGATCGCGGAGCTCGCCGGCACCCTCTTCGTGCAGCGCGCGCGGCGTCACGATACCGCGCGCATCAACGCCCGCGTCCACGAGGCGCTCGCGCAGGGCGACTGCATCGGCCTCTTTCCCGAGGGAACGACCACGGAGGGCGACGCGCTGCTGCGCTTCCACACCTCCCTCTTCGAGCCCGCGGTCGCGAACGCCGCGACCATCCACCCGGCGGCGATCCGGTACGAATACGCGGACGGCACGCCGTGCAAGGCGTTCGCCTACGTCGGCGAGACGACGTTTCTGGAGTCCGTGGCGCGCGTGGTGGCGAGCCGCGGCGTGATCGCGCGGATCGCGTTCGCCGAGCCGATCGATCCGTCGGCCGGCATCGATCGCCGCGAGGCGGCGCGGCTCGCGCACGCGCGCATCGCTAGCCTTCTGCGCCTGCCGTCCCCGGACAATCCACCTGGAAGAGGGCACGGTCCTCGAGACGCACGGCGGTAAGCGCGCGGCCCCACACGCAGCCGCTGTCGAGGCTCAACACATCGGGGCGCATGCACACGCCGAGCGCCGACCAATGGCCGCACACCAGCGTGTGGTCGCGGCTTCGGCGGCCCGGCATGTCGAACCACGGCACGAGGCCCGCGCTCGACTCGCCCGGCTCGCCCTTGAAGGCGAGCGCCATCGCGCCGTCGGTCCCGCACACGCGCAGCCGCGTCATCGCGTTCACGATCACGCGCAGGCGGTCCATGCCGCGCAGGTCCTCGCTCCAGCGCGCCGGCTCGTCGCCGTAGAGACGGTCGAGGAAACCGCGGTGGTCGGGCCCGCGCAGCGCCGCCTCGACCTCCGAGGCGAGCGAGCGTGCGTCGGCCACGGTCCATTGCGGCAGCAATCCGGCGTGCACCAGGGCGAAGCCGCCCTCCGCATGCATCAGCGGGCGGGCGCGCAGCCACTCGAGGAGCTCGCGGCGATCGGGCGCACCGAGGATCGGGGCGAGCGTGTCGCGCTTGCGCGCGGGCTCCACGCCCTCGGCGACGCAAAGGAGGTGGATGTCGTGGTTGCCGAGCACCACCACGGCCGCCTCGCCCAGCCCGCGCACGAAGCGCAGGCAGGCGAGCGAATCGGGGCCGCGGTTCACCAGGTCCCCGACGAACCACAGGCGGTCGCGCGCCCGGTCGAAGCCGATGCGGGAGAGCAGCCGCTCGAGCGGCTCGAAGCAGCCCTGCAGGTCGCCGATCGCGTAGGTCGCCATGTTCGTCTTCCGCAAACGAAAAAGGGCGACCTCGATCGCCCCTTTCCGCGGTCCCGTCCCGGCTGGTCGCTACTTCGCGGCCGCGACCATGTAGTCGACGGCGGCCTTCACGTCCGCGTCGTGGAGCGAGGGATTGCCGCCCTTGGGCGGCATCGCGCGCAGGCCGTGCAACGCCGCGTTGTACAACGTGTCCTTGCCCTGCGCGATGCGCGGCGCCCAGGCGGCCTTGTCGCCGAACTTCGGCGCGCCCGCCACGCCGGCTGTGTGGCACGCGGTGCACACGGTATCGAAGAGCTTCTTCCCGGTCGCGTTGTTGCCACCCGCCGCGGCCGTCTTCTGCGGCGCAGGCGGAGGAGGAATCGCGACGGGAGCGGCGGCAGCGGGCGCCGCGGCGGGAGCCGCAGCGGGCGCGGCGCCGGCGCTCGTCAGCCCGCCCGGCGCGTTCGGGTCGATCGCCACTTGCGCCACGGGCGCGATGCGCTCGGCGACGCGCTCGGGACGCATCGACGGATCGTTTTCCATCGAGCGGGAGCCGTAGGCGCCGATCGCGAACTGGGCGAGCAGGATGATGGCGATGATGACGGCGACCGCGCCGATCAGCACGCCGACCGCGACCTTCGCGGGATGGGATTCGATGTTCTCCTCGATGGGGCCGGGATGGTGCGGGTCGGACATTGTCTTCCTCGGGAAACGGCGGGATGGGTCGCGCGGCACACGCTTCGCGCCGAGAAGCGCGATTATAGCCGGTCTCGCCGCGCCGCCCCGACGTTCGGTTGGACGGAACCCTACCAAGGCGTTTAGAATCCGATAGATACGCGCCCGTAGCTCAGTTGGATAGAGTACTGCCCTCCGAAGGCAGGGGTCGCACGTTCGAATCGTGTCGGGCGCGCCAATCTCCCTTTCCGGGCGCCGCGCCGTTTTCGCCGATAATCGGGCACCGACCCGCGCGCCATTCCGGAGCTTGGTTATCTCGCGAGAGCTCGCCGTCACGCACCGCCCGGCTGCCGCAGCCGACGGCGTGCTGGCGTTCGCGTCGATGGCGTTCCTCTTCCTCACGCCGTTCTCGAGCAGCGCCGGATGGCGCGGCGTGCTGCTCGGCGTGGCGGGCCTCGCGCTCGCGGCGCGGTTGCGCGAATCGCTCGCGCTCCTCGCGCATCGCGTGCCGCGCGCCGTCGCGTACTCGGGCCTCGCATGGCTCGCGATCTGCGCGGCTTCCGTGGGCTGGAGCGTGGACCGCGCCTACACGCTCGGCGAGCTCAAGCCCGAGCTCTTCTACCCCCTGCTCGCGTTCGTGGTCTTCTTCGTGGCCGCGGCCGCCGACCGGTCGCTGTGGCCGAAGTGGTGGATCGCGATCCTCGCGGGCGCCGCGGTGGCCGCCCTCGGCACCGTGCTGCAGGATCGAGGGCTGGTGCCGTTCGCGCGCCACGAGGTCGACGCGGGTCCCGGCACCTACTCCACGCATCTCGTGCTCGTGCTGCCGCTGCTCTTCGCGCTCGACTGGAACGCTCCGTGGGGCCGCGGCCAGAGCCCGCGCGCGCTGCTCCTCGCCCTCTGCGCGCTCCTCGCCGCCGCGTGGTACACCGGCAACCGCATCGTGTGGGTCGCGTTCGGCGCGCAGCTCGTGGTCGCCGTGGCCACCTGGCGCACGCTCCCCGGCACGCCGCGCGAGCGCCTCGCGATGCTGCAACGCCTCGCCGTGATCGCCGCCATCGCGTTCGCCGTCGCCTTCGCCGCGTCTGTCGCCGAGCGCTACGAGCGCAACCTCCTGCACGACACCGGCGTGCCTCCCGGCATCGAGCACGACCTGCGGCCGAAGCTTTGGGAGGCCGCCTGGGGCCGCTTTC
This sequence comes from Usitatibacter sp., assembly GCA_035465975.1. GTDB lineage: Bacteria > Pseudomonadota > Gammaproteobacteria > Burkholderiales > Usitatibacteraceae > Usitatibacter. Next base: position 284 of record DATIVM010000161.1, on the reverse strand, counting down.
AGGAAGCGCCGTGGCTCGGCCACGGCTTCGGGCGGGAGGTGCTCGCCTCGACCTTCATCCCGCTCACGCCGCCGCGCGTGAACCATCCGCAGCTGCGCCACGCGCACAACACGTTCATCGACATGGCGCTCGAGGTGGGCGCGCTCGGGCTCGGCGCGTTCCTCGTGCTGCTCGCGGCACTCGCGCTGCGCTACCGCGCGATGCTCGGCGACCCGCGGCTCGCGCCCCTCGGCATCATGGGCCTCGCGCTCCTCGCGGGATTCGTGGTGAAGAACACGACCGAC
>DATIVM010000160.1:0-1721 GCA_035465975.1 Usitatibacter sp. | reverse complement strand
CGCGCGAGGCGCCGCGCCTCGGCGCTGGTGAGGCCGGCGGCGGCCGCTGCGCTCACGCGCCGCGGGTCGTCCGGCATCGGTCCGCCGCGACGACGCTCGGCAGCTTGCCGCTGCGCGGATCGGGGCGCGGCGCCTCGCGGGCGAGGACCACGCGCACGTTGCCGAGCGATTGCGCGTCGAGGTAGGCGCGCAGCGCCGCGACGATGCGCCGGCCGGTGGCCGCACGATCGCGGGCCGCGTCGTCGAGGCGGACCGCGAGGCGGTCGGGTGCGGTTCGCGCGACCTGGAATCGCGCCGCGCCCGCCGCGGATTCCGCCGCCGTCTCGAGCGCGAGCGGGGCGAGGCGCACGAGCGAGCCGTCGGCGGCGCGCAGCGCGAGGAGCTCGGCGCTGCGGCCCGCGACGCGGATCGCGGGGCGCGGATCGCCGCACGCGCAGCGCCCGGGGGCGACGGTCACGCGGTCGCCGAGGTCGTAGCGCAGGATCGGCTGCACGCGGTTGGCGAGGTTCGTGACGAGCACCGAATGCGAGGTCGCGCCGGGCGGGGTGGGGCTCCCGTCGCGCTCGATCGGCTCGACCACGACCCACTCGGAGTTCACGTGCAGCCAGCCCTCGCGGCAGCCGTAGGCGATGGAGAGGCACTCGGAGCTGCCGTACTCGTCGAGCACCGCGCAGCCGAAGGAGCGCTCGATCGCGGCGCGCGCGACGCTCGTGAGGCTCTCCCCGCCGGACCAGGCGAGCGCCGGCGCGATGCGCAACCGGCCCGCGCGCTGCTCCGCGGCGAGGAGCGAGAGGATCGACGGATAGCCGGCGAGATACGCGGGCGCGAACGCGTTGAGGCCGGCGACCAGCTCGCCCACCGGCGCGAGCACCGGGAAGCTGCGCGCTTCGGCGGCCGGAAAGACGCGCCGCAGGTGCTCCCACGCGGTGATGCTCGCGTAGTGGTCGCCGGTCGCGACGACGAGCGCGGGGCGCCCGCCTCCGGCCACCACGCGCGCCGGATCGAGCGGCGCGGTCGCGAGCTGCATCGCCACCAGCGCGTCGTACGCGGCCATCGCATCCGCGTCCTGCACGAAGATGCCCGGCTCGCCCGAGGTGCCCGAGCTCTTCCAGACGTGGTAGCGGTCGAGGAAGAGCGCGCCCACGCGAGAGCGATCGGCGAGGAAACGTTCCACGGCCGCGCGGTGGATGCGCCGGTCGGTGCACAGCTCGTCGAAGCCCGCCATGAGCTCGGCGCGCGTCACGCGCGGCAGCCACCCGGTCGATGCGACGTCCTCGGGCAGGCCCGCGTAGCGCCGGCGATACCACGGGGAGCGCTTGCGCGCGAACGACACGAGGTCGCGCAACCGCTCGCGCGCGATCCCTTCGGATTGGACGCCGCCGTGGCGCGACCACCAGAGCCCGGCAAGGTTCGCGCAGTAGTTCCAGAAGCCGAGCGTCGTCTCGAACGGGTCGAGTGCGGGGCCGGGGGGCGGCGGCGTGGGCGCGAGACCTTTCATCAGGGAATGCTACGCAGGGGCGCGCCGGACGGGTTGACCCCCATCAAAGGGCACTCGCCGGCGCGGCCGAGAATGGGCCATGGCCCGGCACCACCTTCCCGTTCCGGCCCGTGCGCCGCTGCCCGCGCCCCTCGCCCCGCCGGCGCTGCCGAAGGCGTTCGACCGCGATTCGTACGCGTCCACGGCGCTGGCCGACATCATCGACCGTGCGTCCCACGCCGCC
>DATIVM010000159.1:0-3618 GCA_035465975.1 Usitatibacter sp. | reverse complement strand
CTCTCCACCATGCTGCTGCACCACCAGTTCGTGCTCGCGGACGCGGGCCTCGATTTGCTCGACGAGCCGCGGGGGCTCGCCGCCTGAGCCCGGGAAGACCTTCCATGCTCCTCCACCACTACCTCGACCACACCGCACGGCGCCTGCCGGACAAGTGCGCGATCGTCGCGCGCGGCGTGCACCACAACTACCGCGAGATCGACGCACGCGCGGCCACGCTCGCGCGCGCGCTGCGCGCCGCGGGCGTGCGACGCGGCGACCGCGTCGTGCTGTTCCTCGGCAACACCGTGGAGATGGCCGCGTCGATCTTCGCGGTGCTGCGCCTGGGCGCCGTGTTCGTCCCCGTGAACCCGCTCACCAAGCGCGACAAGCTCGGCTACCTCCTCGAGGACACGGGCGCTACGGCGCTCGTCACCCACGCCTCGCTCGCCTCCGCCTGGCGCGAGCCGCTCGCCCGCAACGCGAGCGTGCGCGCCGCCTTCGTGGCGGGCGCGGGCGGCGGGCCGTGGCCGGCGCGGTGCCTGCCTTATCCGGCCGAGGACGGCGGCGGCGGCCCGGTCGAGGAGGCCACGATCGACCAGGACCTCGCGGCGCTCATCTACACGTCGGGCTCCACCGGGGACCCCAAGGGGGTGATGCTCACGCACCTCAACATGGTCTCGGCCGCCGAGTCGGTGAGCGGCTACCTGGGGCTTCGCGAGGACGACGTGATCGCGTGCGTCCTGCCGCTCGCCTTCGACTACGGGCTCTACCAGGTGCTGATGGGCTTCAAGGTCGGGGCGACCGTCCTCCTCGAGGAATCCTTCGCCTTCCCGCTGCGCGTGCTCGAGGCGATGGCGCACGAGCGCGTGACGGTGCTTCCCGGCGTGCCCACGATCTTCGCCGTGCTGATGGGCCTGAAGGGCCTCGAGGCGTTCGACCTCTCGCGGCTGCGCATGATCACCAACACCGCGGCCGCGCTCCCCGAAGGCCACATCCGCAAGCTGCGCGAGCGCTTTCCGCAGGCGACGCTCTTCTCGATGTACGGGCTCACCGAGTGCAAGCGGGTCACCTATCTGCCTCCCGCGCAGCTCGACCTCCGCCCCGGCAGCGTGGGACGCGGGATGCCGAACGAGGAGGTGTGGCTGGTCGACGAGGAAGGACGGCGGCTTCCCCCCGGCGGCACGGGCGAGCTGGTGATCCGCGGCTCGAACGTGATGCGCGGCTACTGGAGGAAGCCGCGCGAGACCGCCGAGCGCCTGCGCCCCGGCCCGATCCCCGGCGAGATGGTGCTCTACTCGGGCGACATCTTCCGCACCGACGGCGAGGGCTGGCTCTACTTCGTCGCGCGCAAGGACGACATCATCAAGAGCCGCGGGGAGAAGGTGAGCCCGCGCGAGGTCGAGAACGCGATCTGCAGCCTCGAGGGAGTGCGCATGGCGGCCGTGATCGGCGTGCCCGACGAGATCCTCGGCGAGGCGATCAAGGCGTTCGTGGTGCTCGAGGACGGCGTCGCGCTCGCCGAGCGCGACGTGATCCGGCATTGCCTCGCGCGGCTCGAGAGCTTCATGGCGCCGCGCTTCGTGGAGTTCGTCCGCGAGCTGCCGGTGTCCGACAACGGCAAGGTCCGCAAGGCGGCGCTCGCATGAACGCCGCATCCATCGAAGGGAAAACGGAAATGCAAGACACCATCGCGGCCGTCCGCCGCTTCCTGAACGAGAACTTCCTCATGGACGACGCCCTCGAGGTCCGCGACGACACGTCGTTCATGGAGGAGCACATCCTCGACTCCACCGGCTTCATCGAGCTCATCACCTGGATCGAGGAGGCCTTCCACGTCCGGGTGCACGACGAGGAGATGCTGCCGGAGAACTTCGACACCCTCGCCAACATCGCGCGCTGGCTGGAGCGCAAGCGCATGGAGGCCGCCGCATGAGGAACCCCGCCATGTCCGTCGAGCCGCGTTTCCCCGCGCTGCACCCCGGCGTCCTCGCCATCGACTGCGAGGCGGAGGCCGCGCGCATCGCCGCGCGCATGCGCGAGGCGCTGGTCTCGGACCTGCATCGGCGCGGATTCGTGATCGCGATGTCGGGCGGCATCGACAGCTCGGTGTGCGCCGCGCTCGCCGTGCGCGCGGTCGGCGCCGAGCGCGTCCGCGGGCTCATGCTCCCCGAGCGCGACTCGGCGCCCGAGAGCCTCGAGCGCGCCATCGCCCTCGCCGACCAGCTCGGCATCCGCTACCACGTCGAGGACATCGCCCCGAGCCTCGAGGCGCTCGGCTGCTACGCACGGCGCGACGAGGCGATCCGCGCCGTCTTCCCGGGCTACGCCTCCGGCTGGAAGAGCAAGATCGCGATCGCCGGCGGCGGCGAGGGCGGCTTCAACTACTTCCGCCTGGTCGTGCAGTCGCCCGACGGCGAGCAGCGCGACGCGCGGCTGCCCGCCCGCGAGTACCTGCAGATCGTCGCCGCGACCAACTTCAAGCAGCGCGTGCGCAAGATGGTCGAGTACTACCACGCCGACCGCCTGCACTACGCGGTGATCGGCACGCCGAACCGCCTCGAGTACGACCAGGGCTTCTTCGTGAAGAACGGCGACGGCGCGGCCGACGTGAAGCCCATCGCGCACCTCTACAAGACGCAGGTCTACATGCTCGCGCGCCACCTCGGCATCCCCGGCGCGATCCGCGAGGCCGCCCCGACGACCGACACCTACAGCCTGCGCCAGGGCCAGGACGAGTTCTACTTCGCGCTGCCCTACGAGCGCATGGACTTCGCGCTGTGGGCGTACAACCACCGCGTGCCCTCGGACGCGCTGGCGGCGTTCCTCGACATGGCGCCGGAGCTCGCGTCCTTCGTGTACCGCGACATCGCCGCCAAGCGCGCGGCGACGCGCTACCAGCACGCAATGCCGATCCTCGCGGGCAGCGTGCCGGAGGTAGGGCCATGAGAGCCTGTGCCGAAGCCGTTCCTCCCCTCGACCCCGACTGCGCCCGGCTGCACGCGGAATGCGCGGGCGCGCTTTCGACGGCGCTGCGTCCCCTTCCCGACAAGCCGGATGAAACCCCCGAGGCGACCCTCGCCGCCCTGTGGCGCGCCGCCGCCGGCAAGCCCGTTCCCGCGCGCCGCGCGCTCGACGGCGCGCTCCCGCCCCTCGACCACGAGGCGCGGGAACGCCTGCGCGGGCTCGTGCGCATGCGCATCGGGGGCGCGCCCCTCGCGCACCTCGTGGGCCTCGAGGACTTCATGGGCATCGAGCTCCTGGTCACGACCGAGGCGCTGATCCCGCGCCGCGAGACCGAGCTGCTCGGCTTCGCCGCGCTCGCGCGCCTGCGCGCGATCCTGGAAGGGCGCGACGAGGCGACCGTGGTCGACGTGTGCACCGGGTGCGGAAACCTCGCCCTGGCGCTCGCGGCCCACGAGCCGCGCTCCCGCGCAGTCGGCAGCGACCTCGACCCGGCCGCCGTGGCGCTCGCGCGCCGCAACGCGCATCGCCTCGGCCTCGACGATCGCGTCTCGTACCGCGAGGGCGACCTCCTCGATGCGTTCGACGATGCGCAGGTGCGCGGCCGCACCGACCTGCTCGTCTGCAACCCGCCGTACATCCCGAGCGCATCGCTCGCCGCGATGCCCGAGGAGA
>DATIVM010000158.1:0-5509 GCA_035465975.1 Usitatibacter sp. | reverse complement strand
GGGCGCCTGCCCGCGCTGCGACGGGCTCGGCGAGGTCACGTTCTTCGATCCCAGGCGCGTCGTCGCATTCCCGCACCTGTCGCTCGCGGGCGGGGCGATCCGCGGCTGGGACCGGCGCAACCAGTTCTACTTCTCGATGCTCGCCTCGCTCGCGCAGCACTACGGCTTCGACGTCGAGGCGCCCTTCGAGTCGCTTCCCGCGAAGGCGCAGGCGGTGGTGCTCGAGGGCTCGGGCGAGGAGAAGATCGCCTTCCGCTACCCGGGCGAGAAGGGCCGCGCGACGGTGAAGGAGCACGCGTTCGAAGGCATCATCCCGAGCCTCGAGCGGCGGCACCGCGAGACCGAGTCGGTCGCGGTGAAGGAGGAGCTCGCGAAGTACCTCAACACGCGCGCCTGCCCCGATTGCGGCGGCACGCGGCTGCGCGTGGAGGCGCGCAACGTGCGCGTGGCCGACCGCACCATCCACGACCTCTCCTCGCTGCCGCTCGCCCAGGCGCAGCCGTTCTTCGAGAAGCTGGAGCTCCCCGGCTCGCGCAAGGCGATCGCGGAGAAGATCGTGCGCGAGATCGCGAACCGCATGCAGTTCCTGGTGAACGTGGGCCTCGACTACCTCTCGCTCACGCGCTCCGCGGACACGCTCTCGGGCGGAGAGGCGCAGAGGATCCGCCTCGCGAGCCAGATCGGCTCCGGCCTCACCGGCGTGATGTACGTGCTCTACGAGCCGTAGATCGGCCTGCACCAGCGCGACAACGAGCGGCTCATCGCGACCCTCAAGCATCTGCGCGACCTCGGCAACTCGGTGATCGTGGTGGAGCACGACGAGGAGGCGATCCTCTCCGCCGACCACGTGATCGACATGGGGCCCGGTGCGGGGGTGCACGGCGGCGAGATCGTCGCGAGCGGCACGCCCGCGGAGATCCTGCGCAACAACGCCTCGCTCACCGGGCAGTACCTGTCCGGCCGCAAGGCGATCCCGGTGCCCGCGCGCCGCCACAAGGCGGACCCGCGCAAGCACCTGCGCATCGTGGGGGCCCGCGGCAACAACCTGAAGGACGTCACGGTCGACATCCCCGTGGGCCTTTTCGTCGCCATCACCGGCGTCTCGGGCTCGGGCAAGTCCACGCTCATCAACGACACGCTCTACAACGCGGTCGCGCACCACCTCTACGGCTCCGCCGCCGAGCCCGCCGAGCACGACGCGATCGAGGGGCTCGACCACTTCGACAAGGTGATCAACGTCGACCAGAGCCCCATCGGCCGCACGCCGCGCTCCAACCCCGCCACCTACACGGGCCTCTTCACGCCGATCCGCGACCTCTTCGCGGGCGTGCCGGAATCGCGCGCGCGCGGCTACGGGCCGGGGCGCTTCTCGTTCAACGTGAAGGGCGGGCGCTGCGAGGCCTGCCAGGGCGACGGGCTCATCAAGGTGGAGATGCATTTCCTGCCGGACATCTACGTGCCCTGCGACGTGTGCCACGGCAAGCGCTACAACCGCGAGACGCTCGAGATCCTCTACAAGGGCAAGCCCATCAACGAGGTGCTCGACATGACCGTCGAGCAGGCGCACGAGTTCTTCGCGTCCGTGCCCGCGATCGCGCGCAAGCTCGCGACGCTGCTGGAAGTGGGCCTGGGCTACATCCGCCTCGGGCAGAGCGCGACCACGCTCTCGGGGGGCGAAGCGCAGCGCGTGAAGCTCTCGCTCGAGCTGTCGAAGCGAGACACCGGGCGCACGCTCTTCATCCTCGACGAGCCGACCACCGGCCTGCACTTCCACGACATCGACCTGCTGCTCAAGGTGCTGCACCGCCTGCGCGACCACGGCAACACGGTGGTGGTGATCGAGCACAACCTCGACGTGATCAAGACCGCGGACTGGGTGATCGACCTCGGCCCCGAGGGTGGCGCCGGCGGCGGTCGCGTCATCGCGCAAGGCACGCCCGAGCAGGTGGCGCAGGCGAGGGAAAGCTTCACGGGACGGTTCCTGCGCCCGGTGCTCGAGCCCGTCCCGCCGCGCAAGGCCGCCTCCGGGTAGACGGGGCATGCGGGCGCCGGGTACCCTTGCCGCCGACGCCATGGATCCCCGTGAATTGCTCATCGGCAGCTTCCGCGCGGCCCTCGCCGCCGCCGATCCGCTGCAGGTCGTGCCGCGCCACCTTCCCGCGCCGCCGCGCGGGCGCACCTTCGTCGTCGGCGCGGGCAAGGCCGCCGCGGCCATGGCGCACGCCGTGGAGAGCCGCTGGCCGCGCGAGGCGGCGCTCGACGGCCTCGTGATCACGCGCTACGGGCACGGCGCGCCGACTTCCCGCATCCGCGTGGTCGAGGCGGGACATCCGGTCCCCGACGAGAGCGGGGAGGCGGCCGCGCGCGAGATCCTCGCCGGCGCGCGCGCTCTTGGCGGCGACGACCTGCTGCTGGTGCTGGTCTCCGGCGGCGGCTCCTCGCTCCTCGCGCTTCCCGCCGAGGGTGTGGCGATGGCCGACCTCAAGGCGGTCACGCGGCAGCTCCTCGCGAGCGGCGCGCCGATCCAGGACATGAACACGGTGCGCAAGCACCTCTCGGCGATCCAGGGCGGGCGGCTCGCGCTCGCCACGCGCGCGTGCGTGCTCGCGCTCGTGATCTCGGACGTCACGGGCGACGATCCGACGCACATCGCCTCGGGGCCGTGCGCGCCCGATCCCACCACCTTCGCCGACGCGATCGAGATCCTCGCGCGTTTCGGGGTGCCGGCGCCGCGCAGCGTCGCCGAGCACCTGCGCAAGGGCGCGCAAGGCGCCGTGCCCGAAACGCCCAAGCCCGGCGATCCCGCGTTCGCGCGCGTCCAGAACCGCGTCATCGCGAGCGCGCACGCGAGCCTCGCGGCCGCCGCGGCGTGGCTGGGCGAGCGCGGCATCGAGCCGATGGTGCTCGGCGACAGCGTGACCGGCGAAGCGGCGGAAGTGGCCAAGCCCTACGCGGCGCTCGCGCGCCAGGTCCGCACCTACCGCGAGCCCGCGGCGCCGCCCGCGGCGCTCATCAGCGGTGGGGAAACGACCGTCACCTTGCGCGGCAAGGGACGCGGGGGACGATGCGCCGAGTTCCTGCTCTCGCTCGCGATCGAGCTCGACGCGCTCGCGGACACCTGGGCGCTCGCCTGCGACACCGACGGCATCGACGGGAGCGAGGACAACGCGGGCGCGATCGCCGCGCCCGACACGCTCTCCCGGGCGCGCGCCGCGGGGTTGCGGCCCAAGGCGATGCTCGCCGACAACGATGCCTACGGCTTCTTCTCGGCGCTCGGCGACCTCGTCGTGACGGGTCCCACCCGCACCAACGTGAACGACTTCCGCGTGATCCTCGTCCGATGAGCCGGCCCACGGCCGCGCTCGTCCGGCAAGCGCCGGCAGATCGCGCTGGTGTACGGCGTGAGCGCGGTGGGGCTCGCCGTGGAAGCTCGCGAGCGCGGAGCGCCCGCGCTCAAGCCGCCGCCGCTTCCTTCTTCGCGCGCTTCGCCGGCTTCTTGCCCTCTTCCCCGGCGCCCTCGGCGGCCTCGGCCGGCCGGTCCACCAGCTCGACCAGCGCCATCGGGGCGTTGTCGCCCTCGCGGAAGCCGAACTTGAGGATGCGCAGGTACCCGCCGTTCCGCGCCTTGTAGCGCGGGCCCAGCTCGTCGAAGAGCTTCACGACCATGTCGCGGTCGCGCAGGCGGTCGAAGGCGAGGCGCTTGTTGGCGAGCGTGTTGGTCTTGCCGAGCGTGATGATGGGCTCGGCCACCTTGCGCAGCTCCTTCGCCTTCGGCAGGGTGGTCCTGATCGCCTCGTGCTTGAGGAGCGAGACGGTCATGTTGCGCAGCATCGCGAGGCGATGGCTGCTGGTGCGGTTGAGCTTGCGCAGCCCGTGGCGGTGACGCATTCCAGTTTCCTTTCACTCTCTTGGCCTATGCGGCCTTGTTGGTATTGTCGTTGATGAAGGCGCCACGAAACCGGGGTCAGACCCCAATGTCGTGCACCACCGTGGCTCCCGGTTCAAGTCACGCGCTTGAATTGGGGTCTGACCCCTTACTTCGTGAGTCCCGCCACCGGCCAGTTCTCGAGCTTCATGCCGAGGGTGAGGCCCTTGGAGGCGAGCACTTCCTTGATCTCGTTCAGCGACTTGCGGCCCAGGTTCGGGGTCTTCAGCAGCTCGTTCTCGGTGCGCTGGATGAGGTCGCCGATGTAGTAGATGTTCTCGGCCTTGAGGCAGTTGGCCGAGCGCACGGTGAGCTCGAGGTCGTCCACGGGCTGCAGGAGGATCGGGTCCACCTGCGGCTGGGCCGCCTCCTGGCGCTCCTCGCTGGTCGACTGCAGGGAGGCGAACACCGAGAGCTGGTCCACGAGCACGCTCGCCGAATAGCGCACCGCCTCCTCCGGCTCGATCACGCCGTTGGTCTCGATGTCGATCACCAGTCGGTCGAGGTCCGTGCGCTGCTCCACGCGCGCGCTCTCCACCTGGTAGCTCACGCGGCGCACCGGCGAGAACGACGCGTCGAGGAGGATCGAGCCGATGGAGCGCGAGTCGTCCTGGCGGCGCGAGGTGGCCGGCACGTAGCCGCGGCCCTTCTCGACCTTGATGGTCATGTCGATCTTGCCGCCCTGCGTGAGGTGCGCGATCACGTGGTCGGGGTTGATGATCTCGACGTCGTGGGTCTGCTCGATGTCGGCTGCGGTCACAGGGCCCGGGGTCGACTTCTTGAGCTTGAGGGTCGACTCGGCGCGGTTGTGCAGCTTCATCACCACGCCCTTCAGGTTGAGGATGACGTCGACGACGTCCTCCTGGACGCCCTCGATGGTCGAGTACTCGTGCAGGACGCCCGCGATCTTCACTTCCGTCGCGGCGTAGCCCGGCATCGAGGAGAGCAGGATGCGCCGCAGCGCATTGCCCAGCGTGTGGCCGTAGCCGCGCTCGAAGGGCTCCATGATCACCTTCGCGTGCGTGGGCGACAGGTTCTGGACGTCGATGATGCGGGGTTTCAGAAAATTCGTGGCGGTGCTTTGCATTCGGGGGTACCTCTGCCAGATGCGTTAGGGAGCGAGCTCCAGCGGTATTGCGGCGCTGCCTGTGCTGCGTCTACTTCGAGTAAAGCTCGACCACCAACTGTTCGTTGACGTCGGACGCGAACTCGGCGCGGTCCGGGAGCGTCTTGAAGACGCCCTTGAAATTCTTGGCATCGACCTCGACCCAGCTCGGGAAGCCGTTCTGCTCCGCGAGGTCCAGGGAAGCCTTGATGCGCAGCTGCGCGCGGGCCTTCTCGCGCACGGCGACCGTGTCGGAGGCGCGCACCAGGTACGACGGGATGTTCACGGGCTTGCCGTTCACCTCGATCGCCTTGTGCGACACGAGCTGGCGCGCCTCGGCGCGCGTGGAAGCGAAGCCCATGCGGTACACGACGTTGTCGAGGCGGCTCTCCAGCATCTGCAGCAGCACCTCGCCCGTGGCGCCACGCTTGGTGATCGCCTTGTCGAAGTAGTTGCGGAACTGGCGCTCGAGCACGCCG
>DATIVM010000157.1:0-8977 GCA_035465975.1 Usitatibacter sp. | reverse complement strand
GGCTGAAGTGGCTGCCCTCTCCCTGCGCCGCCATCACCTCGCGCATGTCCTTGCGGTCGAAGCGATGGAAGCTGTCGCCCTCGACCAGGGCGGCGTTCACCTTCTCGCGGCGGAAGATCTTCTCGAAGGTGCGCGTGACCGAGGTCGTGCCCGCGCCCGACGAGCCGGTGATCGCGATGATCGGATGCTTCGCGGACATGGCCTCAGGCGCCCACGGTGTCGCGGAAGAGGCCCCGCGTGTGGAAGAGCGGCAGGTCCAGGTCCGCGTCGCCGGTGTCCTCCGCGTGGTAGCGCTCGATGCGCTCCACCTCCTCGCGCGAGCCGAACACGAAGGCGGCGCGCTGGTGGAGCTGCGCGGGAACCGTCTCGAGCACCGGCCCGCGCCCCGTGCTCGCGCGGCCGCCCGCCTGCTCCACCAGGAAGCCGATCGGGTTCGCCTCGTAGAGCAGGCGCAGGCGCCCCGGCTGCGCGGGCTCCCTGCGATCGCGCGGATAGAGGAAGACGCCGCCCCGCATGAGGATGCGGTGCGCCTCGGCGACGAGGGAAGCGATCCAGCGCATGTTGAAGTCGCGGCCGCGCGGTCCCGCGGCCCCCGAGAGGCATTCGGCCACGTAGCGCGCGACCGGCGCCTCCCAGAAGCGGCTGTTCGACGTGTTGATCGCGAACTCCGAGGTGCGCTCGGGAATGCGCAGGTCCGGGTGGGTGAGCAGGAACTCGCCGATCGAGCGCTCGAGCGTGAACGCGTGCACGCCGTTGCCGACGCTCAGCACCAGCATCGTGCTCGGCCCGTAGATCGCGTATCCCGCCGCGACCTGCTGCGTGCCGGGCTGCAGGAACGCGGCCTCGTCGCAGGGGCGCCCCTCGGCGGGCAGCCGCAGGATCGAGAAGATGCTCCCCACCGCCACGTTCACGTCGATGTTGGAGGAGCCGTCGAGCGGATCGAACACGAGCAGGTAGCGCGCGCCCTCCGCTTGCGCCGGGCAATGGGGCCGCTCCATCTCCTCGGAGGCCATGGCCGCCGCGTGCCCGCCCCATTCCGCGGTGTGCAGGAACGCCTCGTTGGCGATCACGTCGAGCCGTTGCTGCGCCTCGCCCTGCGCGTTGGTCGACCCGGCGGGGCCGAGCGCGCCCGCGAGCGCGCCCTGCGCGACCTGCGTCGCGACGGACTTGCAGGCGAGCGCGACCGAGAGGATCAGGCCGTTCAGCTCGCCGGTCGCGCCCGGGTAGCGGCGCCGCTCCTCGATCAGGAACTGCGTGAGGGTCATGCGGGTGGCGGGCATCGGGTCCTCCGTGCTCGGGGTTTGCGATCGGGCGCTTCGGTCGCGCGGCGCGCGTGCCACGCGATGAGGCTGCGCGCCGAGAGCCAGCGGCGCGCGAGCGTCGGGTGCGAGGCTTCCCACAGCTCGCCCGCGTCGCCGAAATGCTCGAGGACGAGGTCCGCGGTCGAGAGGTCGTCGCCGGCGAGCCAGCGGCTGGGGACGCCGACCACCGCGAGGCCGGCGGCACGTGCGGCTTCGACGCCGGCGCGCGAATCCTCGAAGGCGACCGCCTGCGACGCATCGAGGTCGAGCCGCCGGAGCGCCTCGAGGTACACGTCGGGCGCGGGCTTCTTGCGCGGCACGGCGTCGCCGGCGACGATCGCCTCGAAGCGCGTGCGCCAGCCCTCGCCCAGCACCGGCGCGAAGAGCGGCTCGAGGTTCGCCTCGCTGGTGGTGGTGGCGAGCGCGAGCCTGAGCCCCGCGCGCTTCGCTTCCGTCATCAGGCGGCGCACGCCCGGGCGCCACGGCACGCCCTCGGCGTGCAGCAGCTCGTCGTAGATCCTGGTCTTGGTGGCGTGGATCGCGGCGATCTCGGCCGGCGGGCGCGGCTCCTCGTGCTCCGCGAGCGAGCGCGCGATGCGCTCCTTGCCGCCGTGCACGCGCAGCAGGCGCCGGTATTCGCGCTCGTCCCAGCGGATGTCGATCCCGTGCCGCTCGAAGGCGAGGTTGAACGCGCGTCGGTGCAGGCCCTCGGTCTCGGCCACCGTGCCGTCGACGTCGAAGATCAGTGCTTCAAGCATGGCCGGCAGGCGTGTTCATCCGTGCTCATCCGTGGTTCCCTCCTCCTGCTCGAACACCCGGCTCGCCAGGATGTCGCTCGCCACGATCGTCGTGAGCGTGTCCCGGTCGGCCTCGGCGAGCTTGACGAAGACGCGGCTCGCGTGGCGCAGGCGCGCGCGGTCGAGCGCGTTCCTCACGCTCCGCGCGTTGGCGAAGTGCGGCCGCGCCATGCGCCGCTCGAGGTAGCGCTCGAAGGCGGCGCGCGCGCCCGCGTCGAAGCGGTAGCCCATGCGCTCGAGCATGAGCGCGGCGATGCGCATCAGCTCCTCGCGCGAGTAGTCGGGGAAATCGACGTGGTGGGCGATGCGCGAGGCGAACCCGGGATTGCACTCGAAGAAGCGATCCATCCGGTCCTTGTACCCGGCGAGGATCACCACCAGGTCCTCGCGCTGGTTCTCCATCACCTGCAGCAGGATCTCCACGGCTTCCTGCCCGTAGTCGCGCTCGTTCTCCGGCCGGTACAGGTAGTACGCCTCGTCGATGAAGAGGACGCCGCCCATGGCGCGCTTGAGCACCTCCTTCGTCTTGGGCGCCGTGTGGCCGATGTACTGGCCCACCAGGTCGTCGCGCGTGACGGCGACGAGATGGCCCTTCCTCGAGTAGCCCAGGCGGTGGAGGATGCCCGCCATCTTCATGGCGACCGTGGTCTTGCCGGTGCCCGGGTTGCCGGTGAAGCACATGTGCAGGCCCGGCGGCGGGCCCGCGAGCCCGTGCTGCGCCCGCGCGCGGTCCACGGCGAGGAGCGCCGCGATCTCCGCGATGCGCTTCTTCACCGGCGCGAGGCCGACCAGCTCCCGGTCGAGCTCGGCGAGGAGCTGCGCGATGTCCGCCGCCACGTCGGCGGCGGCGGGCTGCGAGGCGGGAGCCACGAGCGCGGCCACGGCGTTCCTAGCGGTAGCGCTCGCCGTGCGGCCTGTCGGCCGCGTAGGCCTCGATCGAATAGCGCTGCACGCGCCCCTCGGCTTCGGTGCGGCGCAGGCGGAAGCCGGGCTCGGCCGGCGGTCGGTTGACGATGAACGAGAGGCGCACCGTCTCCCAGCCGCGCGTGGAATCGAAGGCGTTCACGCGCACGTACTCGTTCGGGAAGGTCTTGCGGCACGCGTCGATCTCCTGCATCACGCCGGCGGCGTCGTGCAGGTCGAACATCGGCATGCCGAACATCTCCCAGTAGGTGTTGCGCGGATGGATGTCGTCGGTGTGCTCCACGCTCACCGCCCAGCCGTTCTTCAGGCAGTACTCGACCTGCGCGCGGATCTGCGCGTCGCTCAGGTCGGGGAGGAAGGAGAAGGCGCCTTGCGTGACTCGCATGTTTCGCTCCTGCGATGGGTTCCCGCCTTCGCGGGAACGACGATGATCATGCCGGGGTGACGGACGCAACGTAGTCCGAGGTGTCGGTGCTCGCGTAGTTGAAGGAGACGTCCTTCCAGGTGTCGAGCGCGGCGGCGAGCGGCTTGCAGCCGCGCGCGGCCTCGGCGAGGATCTCCGGCCCCTCGGTCGCGATGTCGCGGCCTTCGTTCCGCGCGAGGACCATCGCCTCCAGCGCCACGCGGTTCGCGGTCGCGCCCGCCTCGATGCCCATCGGATGGCCGATGGTGCCGCCGCCGAACTGCAGCACCACGTCGTCGCCGAACAGGTCGATCAGCTGGTGCATCTGCCCGGCGTGGATGCCGCCGGAGGCGACCGGCATGACTTTCCGCAACCCCGCCCAGTCCTGCTCGAAGAAGATGCCGCGCGGCAGGTCCACCGCGTTGTGCGCCTCGCGGCAGATGTTGTAGTAGCCCTGCACCGTGAGCGGATCGCCCTCGAGCTTGCCGACCGCGGTGCCGGCGTGGATGTGGTCGACGCCCGCCATGCGCATCCACTTGGTGATCACGCGGAAGGAGACGCCGTGGCCCTTCTGGCGCGTGTACGTGCTGTGGCCCGCGCGGTGCAGGTGCACGATCATGTCGTGGTCGCGCGCCCATTTCGCCATCGACTGGATCGCGGTGTAGCCGATCACGAGGTCGATCATCACGACCACCGAGCCCAGCTCCTTCGCGAACTCGGCGCGCTTGTACATCTCCTCCATCGTGCCGGCGGTCACGTTGAGGTAGTGGCCCTTCACCTCGCCGGTCGCGGCCGAGGCGCGGTTCACCGCCTCCATCACGTAGAGGAAGCGGTCGCGCCAGTGCATGAAGGGCTGCGAGTTGATGTTCTCGTCGTCCTTCACGAAGTCGAGCCCGCCCTTGAGCGCCTCGTAGACGACGCGCCCGTAGTTCTTGCCCGAGAGGCCGAGCTTGGGCTTGGTGGTGGCGCCGAGGAGCGGCCGGCCGAACTTGTCGAGGCGCTCGCGCTCGACCACGATCCCCGTGGGCGGCCCCTGGAAGGTCTTCAGGTACGCCACCGGCATGCGCATGTCCTCGAGGCGCAGGGCCTTGAGGGGCTTGAAGCCGAACACGTTGCCGATGATCGAGGCGGTGAGGTTCGCGATCGAGCCCTCCTCGAAGAGGTCGAGCTCGTAGGCGATCCACGCGAAGTACTGGCCCGGGTTGTTCGGCACCGGCTCGACCTTGTAGGCCTTGGCGCGGTACATCTCGGCCGCGGTGAGCCGGTCGGTCCAGACGACGGTCCAGGTCGCCGTGGACGATTCGCCCGCGACGGCCGCGGCCGCCTCCTGCGGGTCGACGCCTTCCTGCGGCGTGATGCGGAAGAGCGCGAGGACGTCGGTGTCCTTCGGCTCGTAGTCGGGCTGCCAGTAGCCCATCTGCGCGTACTTGAGCACGCCCGCCTTGTAGCGCTCGGCGGCGTTCTCGATCTGGCGAAGCTCGGGTGCCCCCATGGCTCTTTCCCTCCGGTGTGTACGCGTCCAGATTGCGCCCGCGTACGTATCAGTTCAACTCACTTTTATTGCATCCAGCCATAAGATATGCTGATGGCATGCGCTACACCCTCCGCCAGCTCGAGATCTACGCGGCCATCGCCCGCACCCGCAGCCTCACGCGCGCCGCCGCGGAGGTGCACCTCACGCAGCCGGCGGTCTCCATGCAGCTCAAGCAGCTCGAGGAGGCGGTGGGCGTGCCGCTCACCGAGCCCGCGGGGCGCGGCATCCAGCTCACCGACGCGGGGCGCGAGTTCGCGGAGCACGTGGAGGAGGTGCTCGAGCGCGTGGCGCACCTCGAGGAGCTCGCCGCGCGCTGGAAGGGCGTGCGCAGCGGCCGCGTGCGCCTGGGCGTGGTCTCCACGGCGAAGTACTTCGTGCCCAAGCTCCTCGCGCGGTTCCTGAAGATCCACCCGGGCGTCGACTTCCGCATGACGATCCACAACCGCGAGGAGATCCTGAGCGAGCTGCGCGCCAACACGGTGGATTTCGCGATCATGGGCCGGCCGCCCGAGGGCATCGACTGCCTGGCGAAGCCGTTCGCGCCGAACCCGCTCGGCATCGTCGCCGCGCCCGGGCATCCGCTCGCGCGGCGCCGGCGCATCGCGCCCGCGCAGCTCGCCGACGAGGCGTTCATCGTGCGCGAGCCGGGCAGCGGCACGCGCGGGGCGATGGAGCGCTTCTTCGCGGGGCACCGCGTGCGCTGGCGCACCGCCATGGAGATGGCTTCCAACGAGAGCATCAAGCAGGCGGTGATCGCGGGGCTGGGCCTCGGCTTCCTCTCGCTGCAGACGGTGAGGAGCGAGCTCGCGACGGGGCGCCTCGTCGCGCTGGACGTGGAGGGGCTGCCGATCGAGCGCGAGTGGTTCGTGGTGCGCCGCACCTCGCGTCGCCTGGTCCCCGCCGCCGAGGAGTTCGGCGAGTTCCTGGTGCGCGAGGCCCCCGCATTGCTCGATTCGGAAGGCCCGCTGCCCGCGACGCGCAGGTCCGCAACGGGCACGCCGGGCACGCGCCGCGCGCGCAAGCGGACGGGGTGACGCGCCGCAGCCTCGCGCTCCTGCGCAATCGCATCCCACAGCGGCCTCCGGAAGAGCCTCCCATTCTGGTCGCGCGGGCCCCGGGCGGTTTGATGGCCATCAAGCGCGCGCCGCTCCCGCCCCCTAAGCTCGATCCATGGAATCCGGATTCGACGCATACGCCCCCGACGAAGTCGCGCGGCGCGTGGAGGAGTCGGGCATCGCGAAGGCGCGCCGCCCGTGGCCCGCGAACGCGATGCTGGGCGCGCTGGGCGGCGCCTTCATCGCCCTCGGCTGCCTGTGGTTCACGCTGGTCGCGAGCGACGCGACGCTCGGCTTCGCCGCGACGCGCGTGCTCGGCGGCTTCGTCTTCTCGCTCGGCCTGGTGCTGGTCGTGGTCGCGGGCGCCGAGCTCTTCACCGGCAACAACCTGCTCGCCATGGCGTGGGCCGACGGGCGCCTGTCCACCGTGGAGCTCGCGAAGAACTGGGCGCTCGTCTTCGCGGCCAACGCGGTGGGCGCGACCGCCATGGCCGCGCTCGCCGTCCTCTCCGGGTACTGCGACATGAACGGCGGCGGCGTCGCGCGTGCCGCGGTGCGCATCGCCGCAACGAAGGCGAACCTTCCCTTCTGGACCGCGTTCTTCGCCGGCGTGCTGTGCAACGTGCTGGTCTGCCTCGCCATCTGGCTCGCGATGGCCGGCCGCACCGTCGTCGACAAGGTGGTGGGCATCGTGCTGCCCACCGCCGCGTTCGTGGGCGCCGGCTTCGAGCACTCCGTCGCCAACATGTACTTCCTGCCGCTCGGCATCTACCTGCGCGACCGCGTGGACGTCACCGGCATCCGCGGCATCGAGAACCTCGACCTCGGCGCCTATGTCCACAACCTGGTGCCGGTGACGCTCGGCAACATCGTGGGGGGCAGCGGGTTCGTGGCGCTCGTCTATTTCGTGATCTATCGCCTGGTGCCGCGCATGGCCGAGGCGCGCCGCGAGCGGTCCTAGGAGGGGCGCCGTGGAAGGCGGCCCCCGCACCTCGCCGCGCGGCCTCGACGAGGCCGAGGCGCGCCGCCGCCTCGCCGCCGAGGGCCCGAACCTCCTTCCCGGCACGCGCGAACGCAGCGTCCTCGCGCTCGCGTGGCGCGTGGCGACCGAGCCCATGTTCCTGCTCCTCATCGGCGCGGCCTCGGTCTACCTCGTGCTGGGCGACGTGCGCGAGGCGCTGGTGCTCGCCGCCTCCATCGTCGTGGTGCTCGGGATCACGGTCGTGCAGGAGCGGCGCACCGAGCGCGCGCTCGAGGCGCTGCGCGACCTCTCCAGCCCGCGCGCGCTGGTGGTGCGGGGCGGGCGCGAGATGCGCATCGCGGGGGCCGAGGTCGTGCGCGGCGACCTGCTCGTCCTGCGCGAAGGCGACCGCGTGAGCGCCGACGCGACGCTCCTCGAGGCGCACGACCTCTCGGTGGACGAATCGCTCCTCACCGGGGAATCGGTGCCCGTCGCCAAGGCGCAGGGCGCCGCGGTCTTCTCCGGAACGCTCGTGGTGCGCGGGCTCGGACGCGCCGAGGTGAGCGCGACCGGCGCGCGCTCCGAGCTCGGCCGCATCGGCACTTCGCTCGCCACCGTCGAGAGCGGCAAGACGTCGCTCGAGGTGGAGACCGCGCGCATCGTGCGGATCCTCGCCGTGTTCGCGATCGCGCTGTGCGTCGTCGTGGCGGTCCTCTACTTCGCGACGCGCGGCGACGCGCTCGGCGGCGCGCTCGCGGGCCTCACGCTCGCGATGGCGTTGCTGCCCGAGGAGTTTCCGGTCGTGCTCACGGTGTTCCTCGCATTGGGCGCGTGGCGCATCTCGAAGCACGGCGTCCTCACGCGCCGCATGCCCGCCATCGAAATGCTGGGCGCGGCAACGGTCCTCTGCTGCGACAAGACCGGCACGCTCACCGAGAACCGCATGGCGGTGGCCGAGGCATGGACCGGCGAATGGAGGGCACGCCGCGCCTGGGACGCGCGCGAGGCTCCGCTCCTCGAGGCCGCCGCCCTGGCGTGCGAGCCCGAGGCCTTCGACCCGATGGAGCGCGCCATCCTCGAGGCGTCCAGCGCCCCGCGCAGCGGCACGCTGGAGAAGCGCTATCCGCTCGCCGAGGGATTCCTCGCGGTGTGCCACGCGTGGCGGCTCGCGAGCGGCGACCGGATCCTCGCCCTCAAGGGAGCGCCCGAGACGGTGATCGGGCTCTGCGCGCTGGACGATCCCGAGCGCGAGCGCGCGCTCGCCGCGGCGGCGGACGCGGCGCGGCGCGGCCTTCGCGTGCTCGGCGTGGCGCGCGCCGCCGCGCAGGGCGAATGGCCGCAGCGGCCGCAGGAGGCGCGCTTCGCCTTCCTCGGCTTCGTGGCGCTCGCCGATCCGCTGCGCCCGACGGTGCCCGGCGCGATCGCGCTCGCCCGCCGCGCGGGCATTCGCGTGGTGATGATCACCGGCGACCATCCCGAGACCGCGCTCGCGATCGCGCGCCAGGCCGGCCTCGATCCGGGCGAGGCGATCACCGGCGCGCAGCTCGAGCGGCTCGACGACGGCGCGCTCGAGCGCGCGGTGCGGCACGTGCAGGTGTTCGCGCGCGTGCGCCCCGAGCAGAAGCTGCGGCTCGTGAACGCCTACCGCGCGGCGGGCGAGGTGGTGGCGATGACCGGCGACGGCGTGAACGACGCACCCGCGCTGAAGGCCGCGCATATCGGCATCGCCATGGGCGGGCGCGGCGCGGACGTGGCGCGCGAAGCCGCCGCGCTGGTGCTGCTGGAGGACGACTTCTCCGACATCGTGCGCGCCGTGCGCATCGGGCGGCGCATCTTCGACAACCTGCGCAAGGCCATGGCCTATATCTTCGCCGTGCACCTGCCCATAGCCGGGCTTGCGCTCATCCCCCTGCTGCTCGGCTGGCCGCCGGTGTTCGAGCCGGTGCATATTGTGTTCCTGGAAATGATCATCAACCCCGCCTGCTCCATCGCCTTCGAGGCC
>DATIVM010000156.1:0-4909 GCA_035465975.1 Usitatibacter sp. | reverse complement strand
GGCGGGGACGAGCTGCCGCCGCCAGATCGCCGACGGAAGCGGGCGGGGCGCACGCCATCCGCTCGCGGTGCTCGCGGAAGCGCTGTGAACGCGCCGGCCTTCGCGTCGCGCGACGCGCTCGCCGAAGCGCTGCGGCTGCAGCCGCTCGGCGAGCCCGCGGGCAACGTCACGGCGGCGCGCGGCACCCTCGAGGGACGCGTCGTCCACGCCGCGCTCGTCGAGAATCGCACGGCGAGCGGGGCGATCGGCGTCGCCGAGGCGGAGAAGCTCTCGGCGCTCTTCCGCGTGGCGGCGCTGCAACGCTCGCCGCTCGTGCTGTTCCTGGATTCGGCCGGGGCGAAAGTCTCGGAAGGGCTCGCGGCGCTGGGCGGCTTCCGGCATCTCTACCGCGCGGGGCTCGATGCGGTGTTCGCCGGCTCGCCCGTCGCGGCGGTGCTCGGTCGCAACTGCTTCGGCGGATCCAGCATGCTCGCCTTCCTCGCCCGGCGGCGCCTCTTCGCGCCCCAGTCGCGCCTCGGCATGTCGGGCCCCGCCGTGATCGCCGCGGCGAGCGGCATGAACGTGCTCGACGAGGCGTTCCAGGCCATGGCCGAGGCGGCGATGTCGCCGGCGGCGCGGGCCGGCGCTTCGCCCCTCAACACGGAATGGACCCCGCAGCTCGACCTCGCCGAGTGGCTGCGAACGACCCTCGAGCCGCGCGAGGAGCCGATCGCCATCGCGTCCGCGAAGCGGCATGAGGGCCTCGCCGCCCGCATTCCCGGAACGGGCGCCGCGCGGCCGTGGGATTCGGTCCGGCGCGCCGACCTGGAGCGGATCTATCCCGAAGGTTGCGCGCTCGAGGAAAACGGCGGGCTGCTGCGCGGGATCGGGCGCGACGCGAAGGGCGAAGCGCAGCTCGTGGGCCTCGTCGGCCGCCAGCCGCTGCGCGCGCAGCGCGCGTGGGAATTCTCGGACCTCGTCTGGAGGCACGTGGAGCGGCCGCCCGCGCGCCTGGAGGTGCTGCTCGACTGCGCCTCGCACGCGCCGAGCCTCGAGGACGAGCGCGCGGTGCAGAGCGAGTACGTGGTCGACATGGCGTTCGCCCTCGCGACGCTCGCCCGGGCGGGCACGCAGGTGGGCCTCACGGTGCTCGGCCAGGCGGGAGGCGGCGTCTACGTCGCGCTCGCCGCTCCGGCCGCCCGCGTGAGCGCGGTCCACGGCGCCGACATCCAGGTGCTTCCCGGCGCGGCGGTGGCCGCGATCCTCGGTTCCAGCCGGGAAGCGCTACCATCTTTCGACAACTATCGCGCCGCCCGGGTCGCCGACGAGGAGCTGAAGCTCGGCCTCGCGCCCTGATCCATGAACGAGAATCTCTACGCACTGTTCGAATCGCGCTTCCCCGCCGACCGCGCGAAGCCGCTCCTCATCCTCGATTCCGGAGCGACGCTGAGCTACGGCGAGGCCGAGGAATGGGCCGCGCGCTACGCCGCGCTCTTCGCGTCCCGGGGCCTCGCGCCCGGCGACCGCATCGCCGTGCAGGTCGAGAAGTCGCCCGAAGCGCTGCTCCTCTACCTCGGGTGCCTGCGCGCCGGGCTCGCCTACCTGCCGCTCAACAGCGCCTACCACGAGTCCGAGGTGCGCTACTTCCTCGAGAACGCGGAGCCGCGCGCCGTGGTCGGGCAGCCCTCGGCGATGGCTTGGCTCGGGCCGCTCGCGCGCAGCCTGGGCATCGCGAACGTGTTCTCGCTCGACACACAGGGCGGGGGCACGCTGCAGGAGGCGGCCGCCGGGATGCCGGCGCGTTTCCGGACGGTGGAGCGGCGCGGGGACGACCTCGCGGCGATCCTCTACACCTCCGGGACCACCGGCCGCTCGAAAGGCGCGATGCTCTCGAACCGCAACCTCGCCTCCAACGCGCTCGTGCTGCATCGCGCGTGGGGGTTCCGGCCCGACGACGTGCTGGTTCACATGCTGCCGCTCTTCCACGTGCACGGCCTCTTCGTCGCGGGTCATTGCGTGCTCCTGAACGGCACCGCGATGCGCTTCCACCTGAAGTTCGACGCGAAGCGCGCGATCCGTGATTTCGCCGAGTCGACGGTGTTCATGGGCGTGCCCACGCTTTATACGCGCCTCCTCGCCGAGCCCGCCCTCACGCCCGAAGCCTGCGCGCGGATGCGCCTCTTCACCTCGGGCAGCGCGCCGCTGCTCGCCGAGACGCACCAGGAATTCCAGCGGCGCACGGGCCACCGCATCCTCGAGCGTTACGGCATGACCGAGACCGGCATGCTCACCTCCAATCCGCTGGAGGGCGAGCGCCGCGCGGGCTCCGTGGGCCCGGCGCTCCCCGGCGTGGAAGTGCGCGTGGCCGACGACGCGGGCCGGGATTGCCCCGCGGGCGTCATCGGCAACGTCATCGTGCGCGGGCCGAACGTCTTCTCCGGCTATTGGCGCATGCCCGAGAAGAACGCCGAGGAATTCACCGCCGACGGCTTCTTCCGCACCGGCGACATGGGAAGCCTCTCGGCGGACGGCTACCTCACCATCGTGGGCCGATCGAAGGACCTCATCATCAGCGGCGGCTACAACGTGTATCCCAAGGAGGTGGAGCTCGCCATCGACGAGCTTCCCGGCGTGCAGGAGTCGGCCGTGGTCGGGGTGCCCCATCCGGATTTCGGCGAGGCGGTGACCGCGGTCGTGGTTCCCCGGCGCGGCGCGACACCCGCGAGCGAAAGTGCGATCATCTCGGCGTTGAAGGAGAAGCTCGCGAACTTCAAGGTCCCCAAGCGCGTCTACTTCGTCGACGAGCTGCCGAGGAACACGATGGGAAAGGTCCAGAAGAACGTGCTGCGCGAGCGCTTCGATCCGCGGAAGGCGGCGCCATGACGGGCGCACGGACGATCATGGAGCGCATCCTCGGCTCGCTGGGCGCTTCCGGCATCGTGCGCACCGGCGCGCAGCGGCGCGCCGACCGGCTCGCGCGGCTCCTGCGCACGCTGATCTCGGAGCGCGGCGAGGCCTCGGGCGCGGCGCTGGCGCGCCAGGCGGTCGCCCTCTACCAGGGGCTCGACGACTCCGCCCGCTCGCATTTCTTCCAGCTCCTCGCGCGCGATTTCTCGCCGGACCGCGAGCTGGTGCTCGCCGCCGCGCAGGCCTACCACCGCGATCCCTCGCCCGGGAACCTCGCCACGCTGGAGCGCGTGACGGAGCCGCCGCGCCAGGAGGTCTTCCGGCGCATGAACATGGCCCCGGGCGGCACCGCGACGCTGCTCGACCTGCGTCGCCGCCTGCTCGAGGAATCGCGCGGCCGGCCGGAGCTCGCGGTGGTCGACCACGACCTCACGCACCTCCTCGGCTCCTGGTTCAACCGCGGCTTCCTGGAGCTGCGGCGCATCGACTGGAAGACGCCCGCGGCGATCCTCGAGAAGCTCATCACCTACGAGGCCGTGCACGAGATCCACGGCTTCCCCGACCTCAAGCGCCGCCTCGAGCGCGACCGGCGCTGCTTCGCCTTCTTCCACCCGGCGCTTCCCGACGAGCCGCTGATCTTCGTCGAGGTCGCGTTCGTGAACGAGATGCCGACCGAGGTCGCGCCGATCCTCGCGCTCGAGAGCGCGGTGGGCGACCCGCGCCGCGCGCGCTGTGCCGTCTTCTATTCGATCACCAGCTGCCAGCCGGGCCTCAAGGGCGTGTCCTTCGGCAACTTCCTCATCAAGCAGGTGGCCGCGGATCTGCGCGCGGAGCTCCCGAACCTCAAGGTCTTCGCGACTCTCTCGCCGGTTCCCGGCCTGCGCGCGTGGGCGAAGAAGGCGCTGCGCGAGTCCACCTCGACCGAGGCGCCGGCGCTGCGCGCGGCGCTCCTCGGGCTCGTCGACGATGCGGCCGCCGTTCCGCTGCCCGAGTTGCGCGAGCCGCTCGAGGGATTGGCCGCCTGGTACCTCACGCGCGAGTGGGTGGCGGGGCACGCCGCGGATCCCGTCGCGCGCTTCCACCTCGGCAACGGCGCGCGGCTCGAGCGCGTCAACTGGAACGCCGACGCCACCGCGAAGGGCCGCGCGCAGTCCTTCGGCCTGATGGTGAACTACGTGTACGACCTCGACCAGGTCGAGCGCAACCACGAGGAGTACATGAACCGGCACCGGGTCGTCGCTTCCACGGTGGTCGAGCGGCTCGCCAGGATCGGGGAGGCGCTGCTCCTTGAAAAGCCGCCGCCGGCCCCCACCTCGACCCCATGATCGTCTACCCGCTCGCCTGCGGCGAGGGCCATTTCTTCGAAGGCTGGTTCGCCTCGGCCGAAGCGTGCGAGAAGCAGGCGGCCGCGGGACAGCTCTCGTGCCCGGCCTGCTCGAGCGCGGAAATCCGCAAGCTCCCTTCGGCGCCCTACGTGAAAGGCTCCGGCGTATCGCCGATGCCCGAGGCGAAGGAAGCGGCCGCGCGCGCGAAGGCCCTGCAGGCGCTGCGCGGGTTTCTCCTCGCCCGCACCGAGAACGTCGGGCGTCGCTTTCCCGAGGTCGCGCGGCGCATGCACTACGGCGAGGAGGAAGCGCGCGCGATTCGCGGGCAGGCGACGCCGGCCGAAGCCGCCGAGCTGCACGAGGAGGGGATCTCCGCGTACGTCGTCTCGCCCGAGGTGCTTCCGGGCGAGGAAGTCCACTGAGGCGCTAGAAGGCGGAGAGCCCGGTCTGCGCGCGGCCGAGGATCAGCGCGTGGATGTCGTGGGTGCCCTCGTAGGTGTTCACCGCCTCGAGGTTCAGCACGTGGCGGATCACGTGGAACTCGTCCGCGATGCCGTTGCCGCCGTGCATGTCGCGCGCGGTGCGGGCGATATCCAGCGCCTTGCCCGCCGAGTTGCGCTTGATCATCGAGATCATATCGGGCGATGCCCTGCCTTCGTCGACCAGCCGCCCGACGCGCAGGCAGGCCTGCAGCCCGA
>DATIVM010000155.1:0-1914 GCA_035465975.1 Usitatibacter sp. | reverse complement strand
GGAGGTCGCGCACGCGGGGATGGCGCAACGCAGACGCCGGATCGAGCAGAGCGGCGATCGCCTCGTGGCGCGCGGCGGCGACCGACGCGTCGCGCCGCGGATGGTGCAGCCAGTGGCGAAGCCTCCGCCCGCCCATCGAGGTCGCGGTGCGGTCGAGGAGCGAGAAGAGCGTCGGCGACTCCGCGCCGCCGAGCGTCTCGGTGATCTCGAGGTTCCTTCGCGTCGCCGCGTCCATGGCGACGAGCTCGCTCTCGCGCTCGACGCGCAGGCCGGTCACGTGCGGCAGCGCCGATTGCTGCGTGTGGCGGCAGTAGGCGAGCAGCGCGCCCGCGGCCCCGATCGCGCGATCCATGCCCTCGCAGCCGTAGCCCGAGAGATCGGCCGTGCCGAACTGGCGCGCGAGGTCGCGTCGGGCCGCGGACGGGTCGAACTGCCAGGGATCGAGGCGCTTCAGCGCCATCCCCGGCCGCGCCGGCCCCGGAAGCTCCGTGGAGCAGAGCAGCTCCGCCGGCTGCAGCCGTTCCAGCTCCGAGGCGAGGCGATCGGCCGCGAACTCGCAGACGCGCAGGTCGCCGCTCGCGAGCGAGATCCAGGCGAGACCCGCGACGCCGCCCGCGACGTCGAGCGCCGCGAGGAAGCTCTCGCGCGTGGGCGCGAGGAGCGAGGAGTCGGTGAGCGTGCCGGGCGTGACGATGCGCGTGACCCTGCGCTCCACCGGCCCCTTCGAGGTCGCGGGGTCGCCCACCTGCTCGCAGATCGCCACCGATTCGCCCAGCTTCACGAGCTTCGCGAGGTACTGCTCGACCGCGTGGTAGGGAACGCCGGCCATGCGGATGGGCTGGCCCGCCGACTGCCCGCGCGTGGTGAGGGTGATGTCCAGCAGCTTCGCCGCGCGCTCGGCATCGCCGTGGAAAAGCTCGTAGAAGTCGCCCATCCGGTAGAAGAGCAGCACGTCGCGATGCTGGCTCTTCAGCGCCAGGTACTGCTGCATCATTGGCGTGTGGGCAGCCTTCGGCTGCTCGGGCGTGTGGGCAGCCTTCGGCTGCTCGGGCGTGTGGGCAGCCTTCGGCTGCTCGGGCGTGTGGTCAGCCTTCGGCGGCTCGGGAGCGGGCGGCTCGGGGGAATGCGCGGCGAGGGGGGAGGCCATCGCCGATATTCTAAGGGAGCGCGGCGCGCGCCCCCGCTTCTAGGCGGGGCGCCTGGCGGGACGGCGCAGCGTCGCGAAGCGCGCGAGGAGGAGCATGAAGGCCGCGCTCCAGCAGGCGGCCGCGAGCGCGAGGAGAGCGAGGCGGCCCGCGACGGTGAAATCGGCGGCGATGCGCGAGGCGGCGGCGACGGCGAGGAGCGCCGTGCCCCAGGCCGGCACCGCGCTCGCGGCGGGATCGACCCGCGCGAGGCGTGCCCACGTGAGCCCCATCACGTTGAAGGTGAGGGTGCCCAGGCCGCCGACCGTGATCGCGTGCAGCATCGCGAACGCATGCCATCCGGCCATGAGCGCGATGCCCCAGGCGACCAGCCCGAGCGCGACCCACGCGTAGCCGATGCCGATGCAGGCGAGGTCCGGCCGTCCCTGCGCCTGCCACAGCCGCCAGCGGGCGAGCCGCACGAGCGCGAGGAGCCCACCCACCGCGAGCGCGGCGGCGCCGGCCAGCGCGACGATGCGCGGGCCGGGAACGGCGGCGGCGACGATGGCGGCGAGCAGGACCGCGATGAGCGCGCCCTCGATCCGCGGCTGCACGCGCGCCTCGAGGTTGCCGCCCTGCCGGTAGAACTGTCCGGCGGCGGCGGGCGCGATGAGGCGTCCGCCCATGAAGAGCATCAGGAGCGAGAACGCGACCACCGCGATGGTGAGCACGATGCGCTCCAGCTCGAAGGCGGCGAAGGCGCGCGCGAGCTCGACCAGCGCGGCGCAGC